>DXDV01000225.1 GCA_019115345.1 Candidatus Intestinimonas stercorigallinarum
CATCCGCCTTTCGCGACGCCGCCATCCCCACTGCCATGAGCAGGCCGCATGTGGCAAAACCGATCAGAAAACACCACAGAAAAGATGTCTGCAGTTCCAGGTCTTTCATCCCGTTTACCGCCGCAGCGGGCATGGTGATATACAAAATCACGGATTTCAGGAAGTTCGAATCCTCGATCTTAAATATCCCCGCCCTTTTAAATGCATATCCGATAAAAAGCAGAAGCAGATAAACGATCGTCTGCGTCAGCACATTACTCATGGTTGATTCCGTCCTTTTCTTTTGTTCCGTACACATTGCGATAAGAGTGGGTGGAATGCTGAAAAATGGGGCATTCCACCTTTCTTTATATATACCATCCCGAGGATGGTGACGCTCCAATTTTCAGTCCGCAACCTGTGACAGCCGTACGACTGTCTCCACGTGGGAGGTGCGGGGAAACATATCCACCGCCACGGCGTTTTGGGCGGCGTAGCCCAGCCCGGCGAAGCGGGAGAGGTCCCGGGCCAGGGTGGCGGGGTCGCAGGAGACGTAGACCACCCGCTCCGGGCCCATCCGGGCGATGGCCTCCACCACCTCGGGGGCCAGACCCTTCCGGGGCGGGTCCACACAGATGACGTCGGGCCGGAGGCCCTGGCCGGCCAGCCGGGCGGCGGTGTCGGCGGCGTCGCCGCAGAAGAACTCGGCGTTGCCGATGCCGTTGCGCGCGGCGTTGGCCTTGGCATCCTCCACGGCGGAGGGGACGATCTCCGCCCCGATGACCCGCCCGGCGTGGCGGGCCATGGCCAGGGAGATGGTGCCGATGCCGCAGTAGAGGTCCACCACCGTCTCAGAGCCGGTGAGCTCCGCCAGCTCCACCGCCTTGCCGTAGAGGACCTCGCACTGGTCCCGGTTCACCTGGTAGAAGGAGGGCACCGAGACGCGGAAGGTGAGGCCGCAGAGGGTATCCTCCAGATAGTCCCGGCCCCACAGGGTCCGCAGCTTTTTGCCCAGCACCACGTTGGTCCGCTCCTTGTTCACCGACAGCACCACCCCGGCCAGCTCCGGGGCGGCGGCGCGGAGGGCGTCCACCAGCTCCCTTTCGCGGGGGAGCCGGTCCCCGTTGACCACCAGACAGCACAGGGCCTGGGTCCGGGAGAAGCGGACGAAGAGATGGCGGACCAGTCCGGCGTGGGCCCGCTCGTCGTAGGCGGGAACGGCATACGCGGCCATCCACCGCCGCAGGGCGCGGGCCAGGGCGGAGGCCGTCTCCGGCTGGAGGAGGCAGTCGTCCACGTCCACCACGTCGTGGCTCCGGGCCCGGAAGAAGCCGATCTTGGGGCCCTCCTTCCCGGCGGCCACCGGAAGCTGCACCTTATTTCGATAGCGCTGTGTATTTTTCGCCCCCAATATCACAGGAACGGGGAGGTCCAGCCCTCCCACCCGGCGGATGGCGTCCTCCACCCGGCGGCGCTTGGCCTCCAGCTCGGCGGCGTAGGTCATGTGCCGGAACTGGCAGCCGCCGCACCGGGGGTACTGGGGGCAGTCGGAAGGCAGGCGGTGGGGAGAGGGGGTCCGGACCTCCGCCGCCTTGCCCCAGATGGCGGAGCGGCCCACCTTCAGGATGAGGGTGTCGCACACCTCGCCGGGGAGGCCGCCGGAGACAAAGACCACCTGGCCCTCCAGGTGGGCGATGCCCTCGCCGTTGAGTCCGATGGACTCGATGGTCAGGGGGAGGATGTCATTTTTCCTGGGCATGGGGGCACACCTCATTCAAGACGGGATGGAGTCGAGGGCCAGCAGGTCCTCCAGGTCGGCGTAGGGGAGGATGAACTCCAGCAGGCCGGCGGCGTAGGGGGCCAGGGTGTCGGGCTGGTAGTAGATCACCAGGCCCTCCTCGGTGAGATAAAAATAGGCGTCGTTGAGCTCGGCCTCCAACGCCTCTCTGGAATAACCGGCGTCGGCGCCCTTGGCGGCCAACAGGTCCAGCACCCGCTCCCGGCCGGCGGCGGCGTCGGTGAAGCAGTCTCCCAGGGTCAGCTTGTCCCCGGTGGAGAGGTCAAAGGTCTCGGAGAACTGGTAGTTGGCCGGGTGGGCGGCCCCGGTGACCGAGTTGGCGTAGTAGCTGCGCACCACGCTGGCCAGGCGCTCCGTCTGGAAGGCAACGCGGTAGCTCATGGACTCGCCGTAGGGCAGGAAGTCCTCCCCCATGGCCTGGGCCACCTCATAGTCCCCGGCGGCGTAGCTGGCGAGCTCCGTGGCATCGCTCAGGTAGGCCATGCCCTCGGCGGCGTAGTAGTCCTGGATCTTCTGCCAGGCGGGGTCACGCTGGGCTTCTTCGATGCTGGGGAACACATACTCCACCGACATGACCACCGTGCCGTCGCCAGCGGTGAAATCCTTGGCAAAGACCTGGTCGGTCCACACCGGCCCGACAGGCGCCGACTCCTCGAGTGCGGGCGTCTGAACGGAGGGGGACGTGGTGGCAGGGGCAGGGGTAGGGGTGGGGACGGGGGTGCTCTCCCCCGCCTCCGAAGGGCCGCACCCGGCCAGGGCCAGGGTCAGGGCGGCGGCGAGCAGCAGCGTTCTGGGGCGCATAGGGACCTTCCTTTCTGTCTCAAGGCGGAGGGCGCTTTGGCAACATTGTACCACAGTCCCCCGCCGTCCGGCTACCACATTTCAAAAAAAGCCCGCCGCGACGGGAGCGCCCGGCGTCCGGCGGGGGGATTTGTTCATATTTTTCTCTTTTTTCTTCCGGCGGGGTATGATATACTAAACTGATTCCAGAACCAACTAGGAAAGGTGTACGATAACATGGGTCTGCTGAAGAAGCTCTTTGGGACCACCTCTGAGCGGGAAGTGAAGGCGATCTCCCCCATCGTCGATAAGATCGAGGCCCTGGACGCCGAATACTCCGCCCTGACGGACGAACAGCTCCAGGCCAAAACGCAGGAGTTCAAGGGCCGTTACCAGGCCGGCGAGAGTCTGGACGACCTGCTGCCCGAGGCCTTTGCCGCCTGCCGGGAGGCCTGTGACCGGGTGCTGGGCCTGCGGCCCTACCGGGTGCAGCTCATCGGCGGCATCATCCTCCACCAGGGCCGCATCGCCGAGATGAAGACCGGTGAAGGCAAGACC
>DXDV01000226.1 GCA_019115345.1 Candidatus Intestinimonas stercorigallinarum
TCGTCCTCTCCCGTCGCCGTCGCAAGCTGCGCATCCCTCATCCTGCCGCAAGCGGCAGGCTTCGTCCGCTCCGCTGCTCCGGCTCTCCCAGCGAAAGGCGTTCCGCCTTCCGCTGGGTCCCCCATTCCGCTTCGCTGGGCTCGCGCGGGGTCCCTGATTTGCGCGCCGACCTACGCCGCGATGCCCACCGCCCAGGCGGCGGAGAGATAGAACCATGGACTTTTCTCTGTTCCGCCCGCATAGGCCGTAACGGCCGGGGCTGGTCCTCTACGGGGGCGTAAAGACGGGAGCCGCCGCCGAACACCGCACAGCGCCGCAACTCAAAAAGCCCCTTTTTCTTTGGATTCCAAAAACCGTTTCTTTTTCCGGCAGGGAAAAAGAAATGGGTTTTGAAAGCGTCCTTCTCCCCCCGTCATTCTGAGGCCAAAGGCCGAAGAATCCGCATCCCCCGTCTTTGTACCTTTCCGTTACGCAAAAGGACGAGGGAAACGGATTCTTCGCTTCGCTCAGAATGACAGCGGAAGGGAGATCCCTCCTATTCACCCCCTCAGTCCGGCGGAGCCGGACAGCTCCCCCGTCAAGGGGGAGCTGTTAGGGCGCGCCGAGTCGTCGCGCCCCACAAAAAAGAGCCACGCGCCTTTCCCCGTCATTCTGAGGCCGTAAGGCCGAAGAATCCGCATCCCCCGTCCTAGGCTCCCTCAGGCCCCCCACGGAAGGCGGAACGCCTTTCGTGGGGAGAGGACGAGCAAGGAAGCGGAGCGAGTTTTCGCCGCCAAGCGGAAACAGAGCAAAGCGGACTTTGCGAGGACGAAGGGAGCTGTCACCGAAGGTGACTGAGGGAGTAACCCTGTCACGCACAAAGACGGGGGATGCGGATTCTTCGCTCCGCTCAGAATGACACAAATATGCTTTTGCATAGCAAAATCAACCCAACCTCTACCCAAGGAGGAAAAACCAATGAGCAAGAAACCCCAATACGACCCGGAGGAGATCCGATATCCGAATCAGGTGATCGTGAGCTCTCCCCTGGTGCCGGAGATGGAGAGATCCTACATCGAGTACGCCATGAGCGTCATCGTGGGCCGGGCCCTGCCCGACGTGCGGGACGGCCTGAAGCCGGTCCACCGCCGCATCCTCTACGCCATGTACGAGGACAACCTGACCCACGACAAGCCCTTCAAGAAGTCGGCCACCTGCGTGGGCGACGTGCTGGGCCGGTATCACCCCCACGGCGACGTCAGCGTGTACGACGCCCTGGTCCGTCTGGCCCAGGACTTCTCCATGCGCTACATGCTGGTGGAGGGCCACGGCAACTTCGGCTCCGTGGACGGCGACCCCCCGGCGGCCTACCGGTACACCGAGGCCCGCCTGGCCCGGCTGTCCGACGAGATGCTCCGGGACATCGAGAAGGAGACGGTGGACTGGGACCCCAACTTCGACGAGTCCCGGAAGGAGCCCCGGGTGCTGCCCAGCCGCTTCCCCAACCTGCTGGTGAACGGCTCTTCGGGCATTGCCGTGGGCATGGCCACCAACATCCCCCCCCACAACCTGCGGGAGGTCATCGACGCCGTCATCTGCGTCCTGGAGGACCCCAACGCCACCCTGGCCGACCTCATGGAGCACATCAAGGGCCCCGACTTCCCCACCCGGGGCATCATCATGGGCCGCTCCGGCATCCGGGCGGCCTACGCCACCGGCCGGGGCCGCCTGATGGTCCGGGCCCGCACCGAGTTCGAGGAGTTCGGCAAGGACCGGGTGCGCATCATCGTCACCGAGCTCCCCTACCAGGTCAACAAGCGTATGCTCATCAAGAGCATGGCCGACCAGGTGGAGGACAAGCGGCTGGAGGGCATCAGCGACATCCGGGACGAGACCGACCGCAACGGCATGCGCATCGTCATCGAGCTCAAAAAGGACGCTAACCCCCAGGTGGTCCTCAACCGGCTCTTCGCCCAGACCCAGCTCCAGACCACCTTCGCCATCAACATGCTGGCCCTGGTGAACAACCAGTCCCAGCCCAAGATCCTCTCCCTGCGCCACATCCTGGACGAGTACATCGCCTTCCAGGAGGAGGTCATCGTCCGGCGCACCAAATACGACCTCAAAAAGGCCCGGGAGCGGGCCCACCTGCTTGAGGGACTTTTGATCGCGCAGGATAATATTGATGAAGTGATAAAAATCATTCGCTCCCGGTACGACGACGCCAAGGAAAAGCTCATGGAGCGCTTCTCCCTGGACGACGTCCAGGCCCAGGCCATCCTGGACATGAGATTGAAGGCCCTCCAGGGCCTGGACCGGGAGAAGCTGGAGAACGAGTACAAGGAGCTGGAGGAGCGCATCGCCTACTTCAACCGGCTCCTCTCGGATGAGAGCATGCTCCGGGGCGTGCTCAAGGACGAGCTCACCGCCATCCGGGACAGGTACGGCGACGACCGCAAGACCGAGATCCAGGACGTGGAGGACGAGCTGGACATCGAGGACCTCATCGAGGAGGAGGAGTGCGTCTTTACCCTCACCGCCGGGGGCTATATCAAGCGCGTCCCCGCCTCCACCTACCGGGCCCAGCGCCGGGGCGGCAAGGGCATCACCGCCATGGCCACCAAGGAGGAGGACTACGTGGACACGGTCTTTACCGCCTCCACCCACGACTTCATCCTCTTCTTCACCAACAAGGGCCGGGTCCACCGGAAAAAGGGCTACCAGATCCCGGAGTCCGGCCGCACCGCCAAGGGCACCAATCTGGTTAACGTGCTGCCCATTGAGCAGGGGGAGAAGGTCACCGCCATGATCCACCTGCGGGAGTTCCCCGAGGACCGGTATC
>DXDV01000227.1 GCA_019115345.1 Candidatus Intestinimonas stercorigallinarum
GAATGGCTCAAGGAGTTTTTGAAAGAAAAGGCCGGCCGGCTCTGAGCCTGCCGAAACAGAACGGGCGCACGCGAAAGCGTGCGCCCGTCAGCTTGTCGAAAAACTTCCGTGAGACGGCAGATGTGCCGCAGAGGCGCGGGGGAGCTCGAGGGGGCGGCAGCCCGCCTCGAATGGGATGACATCCCCCGCAGCCCTTGCAGGGTAAGGGCTGCGGCGAGCAAAGCGAGGACTTTTCCGCCCTCTTTAGGGCGGGAAAGTAACGGGATGCAGGTTGTCAGAGGCCGCCGTACCGGGCGAGGAACTCCTGGAGCCCCAGGTAATGATTTCCACGGATGCCGGTGGTGGTCTCGGCGTGGTAGAGGGAGCTGACGATGGCCTCCTCCACCGCCTCCACCCCGGCCTCAAAGACCCGGTCGATGTTCTCATCATAGAACATTTTAACGTCCAGAACGCATTTCTCACTGTAATGGGGCAGACGGTTGGCGGTGGTGAAGGCGATGGCGATGTCGCCGCTGCCGTTGCCGCAGTAGGAGCCCACCCGGCCCAGGGCCACGGTGGAGCGCTTGGCCAGACGCTTCAGCTGCCGCTCGTTGAGGGGGAGGTCGGTGGCCAGGAGCATGATGATGGAGCCCTGGTCTTTCTTCTCCTCCCGGCCCAGCCGGGTGTCGTAGTGTTTCCCGCCGATGACCAGGTTCCCCGGCTCACCGAAGTTGGACATGACCAGGGCGCCGATGGTATAGGTTCGACCGTCTGCCTCCACCAGCCGGGAGGCCGAGCCGATGCCCCCCTTGAGGCCCAGGCAGACCATGCCGGTGCCGCCCCCCACGGCCCCCTCCTGGAAGTCCTCCCCGGCGCACGCCAGGGCCTGCCGCACGTGCTCGGGCCGGACGTGGAGGCCCCGGATGTCGTTGAGACGGCCGTCGTTGCACTCGGTGACCAGGCAGTTCACCGTGCCGGTGGTCACCCCGATGTCCGGGTTGTCCTCCAGCATGTACTGGGTGAGGGCCTCGCAGACGGTGCCCACGCTGAGGGTGTTGGTGAGGAGGATGGGGGTCTCGATGGTGCCCAGCTCCTCGATCTGGATGAGTCCGACGCTCTTGCCGAAGCCGTTGATCACCGACGCCCCGGCCATCACCTTCTCCCGGAAGCAGTTGCCCCCGTGGGGCAGCACGGCGGTGACTCCGGTGTGGACGTCCCCGCCCTTCAAGGTGGCGTGGCCCACCCTCACGCCGGGCACGTCGGTGATGAGGTCCCGTGGCCCCCGGGGCCACTTGGCGTGCAGGTCCAGGCCGCTGTGTTCAGGCAGTCCCATAGGTTTTCGCGCGCTCCTCTCTCGTCAGCGATAGGTTTTCCCGGCGGTCTCGACGACCTTCCGGGCCAGGACCTCCATAGGGTCCACGTACCAGTCCTCCAGGCTCTCGTCGGCCTTGATGACCGAGAGCTCGGTGCAGGCCAGCACCACGGCGGCGCAGCCCGCCCGGCGGCAGGCAGCCTCGATCCGCCGCCAGCTCTCCCTGTCGCAGGGCAGGCCGGACTTGACCCGGTGGTAGATCTGGTGCATGACCTCCGCCTGGATGTCCGCCGGCGGCGTCCAGGGTTGGAGGCCCTGCTCGGACAGGGCCTTCTGGTAGAGGCCGGTCCGCACCGTACCGTCGGTGGCCAGGACCCCCACGGTTCCGCCGGGACACCGCCGGGCCACGTGTGCCGCCGTCTCCCGGATCATGTGGAGGATGGGGATGCCCAGCTCGCCGGCGATCATGTCGGCAAAGAAGTGGGCGGTGTTGCAGGTGATGGCGATGGCGGCGCAGCCGCACCGCTCCAGCAGCCTGGCGTCGGCCAGAAGCTGGCGGCGGGGGGGCTCGTAGTCCCCCGACAGGATGGCCCCCGTCCGGTCGGGCATGGAGGCGTCGCTGAGGAGGATGAGGTCGATGTGGTCCTGGTCCCGCTCCGCCGCCGTGTGCTCGGTGACCATTTTGTAAAAGAGCTGGGAGGCCATAGGGCCCATGCCGCCGATGATGCCGATGGGATGCTCCATTTCACATCTCCCCTTTCTGGCGCGCCTCGTCCCCGACCCGCTGGTAGATCCGGGAGCCGCACTTCACGCCCCAGGCGGAGCCGTTCCGGGTGTAGAAGCGCAGGGTGGTCAGCCGCTTTTCCGGGTCCTTGGCGTCCATGGCAAGGAAGATGTTCTCCCCGCACCAGCGCAGCAGCACCGGCTTGTCCTGGTAGGTCCCGGTGAGCCTGCCGTTTTCCAGACGCACCACGCAGTGGGCGGGCAGGCCCTCCCGGGCCAGGAAATCGCCGCAGAGCAGCTCCGGCTGGCGGAAGTCCTTTCCGTTGGGCACAGCCCAGTGGTGCCCGGTGTCCAGGGGCAGGCCCAGAATGAAGTTGTAGCAGGCCCACTGGAACTCGTCCATATCCACGTCGCCCTCGTTGCAGAGGACGGCGGCGCCGTAGCCCCCCTCCAGGAAGCCGCCCATGGTGGATACGCCATGGAGGCCGCCGGAGTGCTGGCAGACCATCCTGCCTCCCAGCAGGCTTTTTTCCAGGCCCATGCAGTAGTAGTACTTCCGCCGCAGGGGGAACTCTCTCCCCACCATCCGCTCCACGGCCTGGGCGGGGACCACCTGGCGGCCCTCCCACACGCCGCTGTTGGAGAGCATCTGGTAGTATTTTGTGATGTCCCTGGCGGTGGACTTCACGCAGGCGCAGCCACGGAAGGGGGGGAGGATGGACCAGTTGTCATCCCACACCAGTTTGCCGTCGTCGTCCCGTTCAAAGAGGCTGGTGATGTTGCCGCCGGCCAGGGTCCGGGCCTCGCCGCCGTCCAGGTCCAGCACCGTCCGGGTCATGCCCAGCGGCTCAAAGATCCGCTTTTTCAAAAATTCCTCCAGAGTGATGCCCGCGGCCTGGTCCACGATGTAGGAGAGGAGGGCGTAGCCCTCGTTGGAATAGCTCATGTACTCGCCGGGGGCCCCCACGGGCTGGTAGTTCCCCGCCGAGATATAGTCCACGATCTGTTCGATGCGGTCCATTTTGTTGGGGGCGGTGCGCACCATCTCCCGGTACCAGTGGGTGTCCCGCTCCGCGCTGTTCATGGCGATGGACCACTCCAAGGGCTCCATGGGGGGCAGGCCGGAGCGGTGCATGGCCAGGGTGCGCACCGTGACGCAGTCGTCCGGCGCGCCGGGGATGTGGAGGGCGGGGAAGTATTTCACCACCGGGTCCTCCAGGCGCATCCTTCCCTCCGCCTCCAGGATGCAGCAGGCCAGAGCGGTCATGGACTTGCTCATGGAGGCGATGCCGAACACCGTGTCGGGATCTGCCGGCCGTTCCGGGTCCATGCTCCGGCGGCCAAAGCCCCTTTCGTACAAGACCCCCTCCGGCCCCCGGACGCATACCGCCATGCCGGGATATCCCCGCTTTTGAAAGAGCGCCGAGAGGTGCGCGTCCAGCGCAGCGGCGTTTCGATTCAAAGCAACCACCTCCGATAAAATTCCGGCCGTCCCGGAAGCAGAAACGGCAAAGGCGCAACGGGGTTTCCCACCCAGAGCTTCTTTGCCGCATCATAAGGACACCGTATGAAGTTTGGACGGCGCAGGGAAGGGCGCGCCCGGGTCCCGGGGCGCCGTACAATTCACAAATATACTATGCCTGTGGAGAGAAGTCAACATATTCTGCGCGGAGCGGGGGACATGGACGGGCAAGGCCGCCCGCGTCAGGGCGGTGTGACCTCCCCGCAGAGGCCCCGGCTGAAGAAGTCCCGGATGGCGGCGGGGTCGGCGGTCTGGCCCAGCACCCACATGAGTTTGGTGACGGCGGCCTCGGTGGTCATATCCCAGCCCTGGATCACCCCCTGGGCCAGGGCCTTCTGCCCGGCCTGGTAGAGGGTGAAGTCGCTGCTCTCATAGAGGCACTGGGAGCACACCACCACCGTCATCCCCGCCTGGGCGGCGCTGTGGAGCTTGGAGATGAGGTCCCGGCGGATGAAGTGGAGCCCGCCGGCGCCGAAGGCCTCGATGACCACGCCCCGGTAGTGCATCTGGTGGAGCAGGTCGAAGATCTCCGGGTCCAGGCCGGGGGTGAGCTTGATGAGAAAGACCTCCCGGCACAGCTCGCTTTTGAGCAGGCAGTCCCCGCCGGGCCGGGGGGGCAGGGCGGCGGGGTCGATGTGGAGCCCGCCGGCGTCCACCGAGCCCACCAGGGGCCAGTTGACGCTCTCGAAGGCGTCGAAATCCCGGGTGCGGGTCTTGACCGCCCGGCAGCCCAGGATGACCTTCCGGTCAAAGGCCAGAAAGACCCCCGGTGCGCCGGAGCAGGCCATGGCAAAGGCGATGCGCAGGTTCTCCAGGGCGTCGGTGAGGGGGTGCTCGATGGGGAGCTGGCTGCCGGTGAGCACCACCGGGATGGGAATGCCCCTGAGCATGAAGCTGAGCACCGAGGCGGTGTAGGCCATGGTGTCGGTGCCGTGGGTGATGACGATGCCGTCGTAGTCCCCCCGCTCGGCGTACACCGCCCGGGCGATGAGCTGCCACTCCTCGGGCTGGATGTTGGAGGAGTCCAGGTGGAGGATGTCCCGGACGGTGACGGTGTAGCTGTCGGTGAGGAAGGGGATGCGCCGGGCCAGGTCCTCCCCGTCCATCTCGGGGGCCAGGCCCTCGTCGGTGGGCCGGGAGGCGATGGTCCCGCCGGTGGTGAGCAGCAGGATGTGTTTCATGGGTGCTCAGTCTCCTTTTTGAAAGGCTCAGAAGGAGAGGGCCAGGGCCTCGGCCTCGTCCATGGCCTTGGCCAGAATGGCCTTCTGGTCGCTTCGGACGTCGTCCAGGCCCTCGGCGCATAAAAGCTGGAAGTCCGGGATGCCGTACATGGCGCACAGGGCCTTGAGGTGCCGGGCTCCGGACTCCATCCATTCCGTCTCCGGGAGGGAGAAATTGCCGCCCCGGGTGGTGATGAGGAGCAGCTTTTCCGCCCGGCTCAGGCCGATGCTGCTGCCGTTGGCGTCGTAGCCGAAGGTGATGTCGCACACGGAGATGCGCTCTAGGTAGATCTTCAGAATGGCGGGGTAGGAGAGGTCCCAGAAGGGGGCGGCGATGACGATGTTATCCGCCCTGGCGAACTGCCGGGCGGCGTCGAAGCTGGGATCGTCCAGCTTCCCGGCGCTCCACAGGGCGTCCCGGCGGTCCAGCACCTCCGGGTACTGGGGCTCCAGCCGGTCCTCCATCAAATTGCGCTCCGTCACCCGGACCTCCGGGTGGCTTTTGATGTACGCGGAGAGAAAATGCCGGGCCAGGGCCAGGGTGCGGGACCGCTCCCCCCGGACGCAGGAATTGACGAACAGCAGCTCAGACATGGTGATGACCTCCCGTTGTTGCCCCAAATTTCTCCTCCAGTATACTCCGCGCAGGCGCGGCTGTCCAGTCAGAGAGGACCCCGTTCAAGCGGTCAGCTCCAACGTATCCCAGAGAAGGTCGAGCCGGTCGGGGGTGGTGAGGTCCAGACTGCCGTGGAGGTGGACCACGGTGTTTCCCTGCCGCAGCAGCAGGGAGTGGAAACCGCTGTCATCGGTATAGGTCCAGGCCTGGTCGAAGCCCAGGTCGGCGGGGGTGTAGGGCATATACCGCTCATAGGAGGCCAGTGTGCCCGCCACGATCTGTTCGGCCACCCAGCCAAAGCGGCAGTCCCAGCGCGTCTGGATCAGGGAGATGCCGTCTATGGCCTCTTCAAATTCCAGCTCTGAGGCCAGGACGGAGCTCTGTTGACAGAACCAGGGAAGAGGGGCGGCAGGCAAGTCCAGATCCTCCAGCCGCAGAAGGGGAAGCTCCGCCACAGCTTGCGGGTCCTGCACCGGAGCGAGCTGTCCATCGGTCACCGCGCGGGACAGGGGGAGAAGGATCAGACAGAAGATCCATAGAAGGTAGAAGAGCGTACCGCAGAAGGATTTGAAGCAGGCTAATCGCAGGTTGGGGGCAGGAGGTGAAGACCGCAGCCAGAAGCGGAGTCCCCATCCGACAGTGAAGAAGAAAAAGGCGAGCATATAAAGCAGAGCAACCGCATTCAGCAGCTCCCAGTTGGAGGTGAGGAGCCGGGTGGGCAGGGTGGTGCGCAGCCCAAGCGTGGACCCCAGCAGGGCCATAAACAAGGCCAGGATGAGGCCGCCGATGAGGATGGGGAGCAGTTCTCTGCGGAAAAAGGCCTTTTTAAAGAGAGCTGGGTCGGTCTGAATGGGGATGGGGTCCCGACCGGGGAGGGATTTGTAGACGTCCAGACCGGAACGTGATGTTCCCACCAGCGCCCATCCGGACTCTCGCACCAGTTGGTCGAAATCGTCGGAGGCGAAGCTGGGGTCCCGGACCCCGTGGCTTAGGTCCACGCAGTACTTGATGTCATCACGGGTCCTGGGTATGAATTTGGCGGGGAGGAAGGCAAAGCTCGGCAGATGCTCCAGCTCCCAGCCCTGGTCATAGAGCCGGGTGAGCCAGAGCTGGGCGGCCTCACAGTCGGAGGGCTGAAAAGCGAAGAAAGCGTACTTGACCTTTTTCACGATCACACCTCCTGATCTATGCGTTTCAGGACAGCGGATAATATGGCCGGATCGGTGAAGTCAACAGGACCCTCCACCGAGACCACCACGTTGCCCAGCCGGAAGAGGAGGGACTGCCAGCCGCCGCCGTCGTAGAGCCAGCAGTGGGTGAGCCCCAGCCCGGCGGCGGGGGAGAGGGCGATGGGGTCGTGGAAGTGCAGGGCCTTGTCGTCGTGCTCCTCCTGCAAGAGGTCGTTCGCTACCCTTTCGGCCAGCCACTCCCACCGGCAGGAGTAGTACGCCGAGCGGACGGTCCCCTCCTTTGAGAAGGTGATGGCTTCCCCATGGCGGAGAAGGCCGGTGCCCTCCCACAGGAGATAGCCGCTGTCGGAGCGGGGAAAGCCCAGGTCCTCCGCCCGCACCAGGGGGTATTCGTCCCCGGGGTAGGTGACGGCGTTGATGCGGCCGCCTCCCAGGTCGGGCAGGAGGGAGAGGACCACGGCCAGCGCCAGCAGGGGCAGCCAAAGCCCCTCCGCCAGGCCACGGAGCCGTGCCGCCCAGGGGCGGGGGACGGGCAGGTCCTCTCCGGCCTCCGCCGCCCTCCGGCACCGGCGGCGGAACCGGCCCAGAAAGGCGAAGTAGCCCAGCTCCCAGGCCAGCGCGGCGGCCAGGAGGAAGAGGAGGACCATGGAGCCGGCGGAGAGAAAGACCTCCCACCAGTGGAACACCCCTCTGGGAAAGAGCTGCCGCAGCAGGAGCTGGACGGCCAGGAGAAGGGGAAGGCCCAGGGCGCTCCGCCGGGCCTCCCGGAGGGCGGCTTTCCAGTGCTCCTCGTAGTCCAGGGCGGAGTCGGTCTGGAGGGGAAGCGGGTCGGTCCCCGGCTTGGCGGCGAAGATACGGAAGGCGGCGGTCTGGTCCGCCAGCGCCCACCCGGCGTCCTCGCACAGGTCCAGGTAGTCTTGGTCGGGCTCCCCCAGCTCGTCGGGGTCCTTTTTCGGGGTGCGCAGCTCCACGCAGTAGCGGAGGTCGGTCCGCTCCGTCCGCCGGAAGAAGGCCAGCCCGCCGAAGAGCCACTGGAGGGCCCAGCCCGCCGCCGCCCGGCGGTTGAGGACGGCTTCCAGGGCCTTGGCGTCTGGGACTAAGTAGTTGAGATAGGCAAAGGGCAGCCTCACGGGTTTACACCTCCTGGTTAGTCGATAAGAGGGAGAGCAGACGGTCGATCTGCTCTGCCGGGATGGGGCCGGAGCGGGTCTCCACCCACATGACGGTGCTGCCGGAGCGGAGGAGCAGGAGAGACTCGGTCTTTCCGCCGCCCAGACCGGCCTCGTGGAGCCACACGTCGGGATACCGACCCAGGGGTGGGTACCAGAGTTCCCGCAGGAGCTCCTGCACCAGCCGGGCCAGCCATTCCCACCGGGCGGTGTAGCAGTCCACCAGACAGACCCCCTCCATGGGGACAATGTAGGGCTGGCCCAGCCAGTTCCGATAGATACGGTAAGAGTGGTTGTCCTCCAGGTCCACTTCACCGGTGTCCTCCCACCAGCGCTGGTGCCGCAGGCCGAAGGAGCCCTCTCCCCAGGCGTCTTGATCGCTGTTCCGGACCAGGGAGATGTAGCTGCGTTCCCCTCCGGGGAGGAAGGTCTCCTCGCCCAGCGCCGGGGTAGGCATCAGCAGATGGACGGCGGGGGAGAGCAGGGGAAAGACCAGGATGGCCGCCAGAATGAGGGCATAGAAGAATAGGGTGGCCTTGCTTTGAAGAAGCTTCCGGCCCTCCTTGTCCTTGCGCCGCCGGTTGAACAGCAGGGCAACGCAGGCGCCTGTCAGCAGGCCAAGGGCGGTGCTCCCCCGCATCTGCTGTCCGGCATCCATCAGGAAGCAGACGACGACGGCCACGCCCCACACCCGGCAGAGAAGGCACAGCCAGGCTGCCGCCCCGGCGCTCCTCCGGCCGGGGACGGGGAGGGAGCCGCCCGATGCCTGGGCCCACTGCCGCAGCCGCAGCAGGAGACGGCCGGTCCAGAGCAGACAGGCTCCCAGGATGGCGGGGAGGGAGAGCAACAAGAAAAGGCCAGTTTGAGTGAGCAGAAGGCTGAGGAGGACTTGCCGCCAGGACCCCTCTCTGACCAGCAGCACCAGGGCGGCCAGGACCAGAAGCAGGGCCAGCAGGAAAACCCAGCCCTTGAAGGTGGCCCTCAGCACCTCCTGCCGGAAGCGACGGGCCTCCTCCTCGCCGTCGGTCTGGATGGGCGGAGTGCCGATGGGGGCCTTGTAGAGGTTGAAAGCCCCCACCTTCTGGACCAGGACCCACCCGGCGTCGGCGCAGAGGGCCAGGTAGTCGGGCCGCTCGCTGTACCCGGGGCGGCTCCAGTCCACGCACCAGGCCCACCGTGTGTCGGCGGGGACGAACCGGGCGAAGGCGCCCAGATAGACCCGGTCCAGGGCCCAGCCCTCCGCCGCGCGGCGGTTCAGGAGGGCCTCGGCGGCCTTGATGTCCATGACGGGATGGGTGAAGAGGGACCAGCTAACCGTTTTCATGGCCGTCCTCCTCTCTCAGCACCCGCTCTCCGTCGGCCACCTGCCGGCGGAGCCGATCAAATTCCTCTTCCAGCACCTTTCGCCCCTCTTCGGTGAGGCGGTAGCGCTTCCGGTTCTCCTCCTCAGCGGCCAGCTGGATGAGCCCCTCCTTTTCAAACCGGGCCAGCAGGGCGTACAGGGTGCCCGCGCCGATGGCCACCCGCCCGCCGGTGAGCTCCGACACATACTGCATGATGCCGTAGCCGTGGCGCTCCCTGGTCAGGGAAAGGAGGACGTAGTACATCTGCTCCGTCAGGGTATCCAGCTTCTTCCGGGCCATGCCCTCACCTCCCGTAGCTATATCGAATATCGTCATAATCATAGTATAACGATATTCGATATAAGTCAAGAGGGAAGAGAGATCCTTTCCATTTTTGATGGGAAAAGAAGCGGG
>DXDV01000228.1 GCA_019115345.1 Candidatus Intestinimonas stercorigallinarum
TCTATGCCAACCATCTCGATTACGTTACGATCCATTTTCCCGCGTTCCAGCATCTTTCTCACCACCTGCTACTTATTTTACCTCTTATGAACGAAAAAGCCCAGCTTTCGCTGGACTTTTTCGACAGCCTCTCGCGGGCGGGGCATATATGCCCCGCCCGCGTCTTATGTCTCCTCAGCAGCAGCCGTTGCTGCTGCCGCAGCCGCAGTTGTTCCCGCAGCCGCAGCCGTTGCCGCAGCCATTACCGCAGCCGCCCCAGCTCCCGCCGCAGCAGCAGATGAGGATGATGATCAGAATGATCCACAGGCAGCTCCCGCCGCCAAAGCCGCCAAATCCGCAGCCGTTGTTGCACCCCATAACGAAGTACCTCCCGATGAGATGGTAGGCCGTCTCCGGCCTCCATCTCATCCTATGCGCGGCGGCCCGTTTCGTGTCTGCCTCCGGCGTTACAGCCGCTCCACGCTCACCCCGGAGCGGGCCAGAAGCGCCACCGCCTGGTCCACCGCCCCCTGGGAGATCAGCCGGTCCAGCAGGGCGCCGGAGCCGTCCCGCTCCTGGGCGTCCAGGGCGAAGTAGGAGAGATAGACCACATGGGCCCGGAGGAAGTCGCCGCTCTCCAGAAGCTGCCGCTCTCCGGCCGTCAGCAGCCCCAGCTCCTCCCCCCGCTGGAGGGCGGTGTCCCAGGTAAAGTCGGGCTGCGCCCCGCTGTCGGTGTAGCCCAGGGCCCGCAGGAGGAAGGTCACGTACTGCCCGGCGGTGAGGGTGTCGTTGGTGCCGAAGATGCGGGCGGCCTCGTCCATGCCCTTGGTGTATCCCTTCTCGTAGGCGTAGGCCACATAGCTCTGGCACCAGGCCGGCACGTCGGTGAAGGGACAGGCGGCTGTGGTAGCCAGGGCGGCGTCCTCCTCCCCGATGAGGCGGAGGAACATAATGAGCCCTTGTATCCGGGTGGGGGCCTGCTCCAGGTCATAGCCCGAGCCGTAGCCCGTGCCGCTGCCCTGGAAGAGCCCCATGATGCGCATGGCGTCCGCCAGGGCGTTGTAGTCGGTTTTGGCGCTCTCGGTGAGGGTGTACCACCCCTCCAGGGAGAGCACCGCCGTGGGCGAGGTCACCGTGACGGTGGCCGTGGTCTCCTCCATCACCAGATACCGCCGCCCCTGCGTCAGGGCGCCGGACCCCTTCTCCCAGCCATTGGAGAGGTCGATGGTCTTTTTCCCGGTACAGGAGAGGTCCCCGCTGCCGGCCAGCAGCATCAATCCGGAGCCCGCCGTCACCTGGACGGTGTCCCCCTCCTTGACCCGAATATCCGCAAAGGCCCCATGGTAGCTCCCGCCGGACGCCACGCCCCCCAGCTGGGTCACATAGGCGCCGTGCTTCGTCTGCAGGTCCGCCGCCGCCTGCTGATAGAGGGCGTCATGACACTGATCCACGGCGGCCCCGGCCTTTTCCACCGCCTGGGCGGTGTAGGTCTCATCCACGTAGCTTTTGGAGACCAGCGGGTCCTCCGCCCCGCCGCCCACGGCCAGCGCCACCGAGGCGCAGAGCAGCGCTCCCGCCGCTCCCACGGCCGCCAGTACTCGTTTCTTCATGCAAAGCTCCTTTAGAACCTGTATTCCCAACCGCTGCACGCCGTCCGGGCGGCCTTTTCCCCGCCATCCGGCATCCCCGGTCATACTATTTCCGTCGTTCCCGCCGCGCCCCGTGCGCGGCTTCCCGTCCAGTATACCAGACCTGTCCCGGCCTTGCAATCCCCAGGAAACGCGAATCCCGCCCCGGGCGCATGCCCGGGGCGGGTCCATCGGTCAGAAAAAGGGCCGGAAGTCCTTGTCCAGGACCTGCTTGCGGTGGTAGCTCACGTAGTCGGGCGCGGCCTCCGGCCAGTGGTTCCGGATGGTCTCCACCAGCAGAGCCGGGTTGAGGCCCGGGTTCTGGGCCCGGAGGACCACGTCCAGGACGATGGCGTCCCGGCGGCCCTCATAGTCCACCTTGTGGATGAGGGGGATGAGGTCCACCTGGACCTGGCCGCTCTTGGCCTTTTTGGACTTCTTGGTCACCACCAGGCTCTCCCGGCTCAGCAGGGCGCGGATGGCGTTTTCCGCCCCCACCGGAGCGCCGGCGTCGTATTCCAGGGTGATGATATAGTTCACCCAGCACAGCTCCCGCACCGGGCGGCCGCCGCCATAGCAGCGGGTGACGGTGATCCCCTCCGGCAGGGCCCGGGTGAGCCGCTCGGGCACCTGGCTCCGGTCGGCCCCCTCGGGGAGCCCGAACTCCAGGATCTCACACTGGCTGGAGTAGCCCACCGACAGCGGCAGGGCGATGGATACATAGGCGTGGGGGTTGAAGCCCTCGGTGTGCCGGACCTGAAGGCCCGAGCGGAGGAAGGCCCGCTGGAAGGTCCGCATCAGATCCAGATGGGAGATATACCGGGCCCGGCCCGTCTTGACAAACTGGATGCGCTCCTCACTCATCGCACACCCTCCCCTTCTCCAGCAGGTGATTGGCGCCGCAGCCGGTGCACTGCTTCCGGCAGTCGGGGGTGATGACGGCCTCGTAGGCCCGCTCCCGCTCCCGCCACAGGAAGGCGGGCGTCACCCCGGTGGAGATCCGGCTCCAGGGCAAAACCTCCTCCCTGCTCCGGACCCGGTTGGCGTAGAAGGCCGGGTCCAGGCCGCGGGACGCAAAGGCCCGCAGCCACCGCTCCAGGTCGAAGTACTCGCTCCAGGAGTCGAACTTGGCCCCCTCCCGCCAGGCCGTCTCGATGACGTCGGCCAGCCGGCGGTCGCCCCGGGCAAAGACGGCCTCCAGGAAGGAGGTGTCCGGATCGTGCCAGTGGTAGACGATGGACTTCTCCCGCATGTTGTCCCGCAGCAGCTTCACCCGGCGGAGGTACTCCTCCCGGGTGACCTGCCCCTCCCACTGGAAGGCGGTGTGGGGCTTGGGGACGAAGCAGGCGGTGGACACGGTGATCCGGCAGCCCCGGCGCTTGTCGGGGGCGGTCTCCCGCCAGAGCTGGAGCACCTTTTTGGCAAGGTCCGCGATGCCCAGCACATCCTCGTCGGTCTCGGTGGGCAGGCCCAGCATGAAATAGAGCTTCACCGTGTTCCACCCGCCCAGGAAGGCGGTGCGGCAGGAGTTCATCAGGTCGGCCTCGGTGACGTTCTTGTTGATGGCGTCCCGCAGGCGCTGGGTGCCCGCCTCGGGGGCGAAGGTGAGACCGCTCTTGCGGACGTGCTGGAGCCGCTGCATGAGGCCCATGGAGAAGTTGTCCGCCCGCAGAGACGGAAGGGACAGGGAGACCTTGTTGGGCTCGCACCACTCCAGCAGGCCGTCGCACAGCCCCTCCAGGGGCCGGTAGTCGCTGGTGGACAGGCTGGAGAGGGTCATCTCCTGATAGCCGGAGTCCTTGCAGGCGGCGATGCCCTGCTCCACCAGGAGCTTGGGGCTCCGGGCGCGGACGGGCCGGTAGGCGTAGCCCGCCTGGCAGAAGCGGCAGCCCCGGATGCAGCCCCGAAAGACCTCCAGCATGACCCGGTCGTGGACGATCTCGGTGGAGGGCACGATGGTCTTGACCGGGAAATAGGCCTTGTCCAGGTCCTGGACGATCCGCTTGGTCACCAGCTCAGGGGCCCCCTCCTTCGGCTCGATGGCCGCCACCGTCCCGTCCTCGTGGTAGACGGCGGTGTAGAGGGAGGGCACGTAGAGACCCGGCACCCCGGCCGCCGCCGCCAGCAGGTCCTGGCGGGACCAGCCCTCCCGGCGGGCCCGCTGGTAGAGCCGGATGAGCTCCACGGTGACCTCCTCCCCCTCTCCCAGGGAGAAGATGTCCACAAAGGGAGCCAGGGGCTCCGGGTTGTAGGCGCAGGTGCCGCCGGCGATGACGAGGGGGGCGTCCTCGTCCCGGTCGGCGGAGCGCAGGGGCACGCCGGCCAGGTCCAGCATGTTGAGGACGTTGGTATAGGCCATCTCGTAGCCCAGGGAGAAGCCGATGATGTCAAAGCCGGAGATGGGGTCTCCGCTCTCCAGTCCGTAGAGGGGCAGGCCCTCCCGGCGCATCTCCTCCTCCATATCCCCCCAGGGGGCGAACACCCGCTCGCACCACACTCCGGGCAGCTCGTTCATCAGTCCATACAAGATCCGCACGCCCAAATTGGACATGCCGATCTCATAGGTGTCGGGAAAGCACATGGCCACCCGGGTGTCCACCCGCTTGGGGTCCTTCACCACTGCGTTATATTCTCCTCCGGTATATCGGGCGGGCTTCTGCACCCTGGAGAGAATTGCTTCCATCGTCCGGTCCATTCCTAACCTCCGCGCGCGCTCTTTCTCTGATAGCAAATAATTATTTTAACCTGTGGGCGTAGGAATGGCAAGTACTAATTCGTGGATTTCTCGGATTTCTCACCAGAAATGGCGAAAATCTTCGATGACGTCCCAAAAATGCGCGGGGGAAAGCCCGTTCCGGTTGAGGGCGTCCACCAGCCGCTCCGCCTCGGCGCGGTCGCTGGTCAGGCGCCGGGCCTCCAGGCCCTCCCCGCCGGCCACTCCAAACAGCATAGGGGAGTCCTTCTCCTCCACCAGGACCTCGTAGCGTGTCTCCATCATCTCTACCCTCTCCTCTTTACTCATTCTCAGCAGGGGCTCCAGGTCCCGCCCCCCTTTCTCCGGCAAGCCCTTTCCCCTCTCCAAAAATGGCCCGCCGGTCCCCGCTCCGGGTACTTTTTATGATATAATAGAGAGATACAGCTCCCCCCGCCGCGGGAAAACAGGACCCTTGGCGGCGCCCCATCCCCTCGGCGGGAGCCCAAGCCTCTCTGGCTCCGCTCCGGCGGCGTCGTCCCTAAAAATATGGTGTATTTCTCCGTGCTTGTCAATCGCTTTCCCCGGAACTGGCCTCTTTGCCGGCAGATTTTTGCCAAATTTGGATAATCCGTGTCGAATTTTGGAGGGAGGTCTATTTTATGTCCATATCCACCAAGCTGATCCTGGCCAAGCAGCGCTGCGGCTTTACCAGCGCCGTGCTGGCCCAGCGCGCCGGCGTGCCTGTGAGCACGGTCAATAAGATCCTCTCCGGTCAGACCCGCAGGCCCTCGCCCCAGGCCCTGGAGCGGCTGTGCCGGGTGCTGGGCATCTCCCTGCCCTACCTGCTCAACGACAACATCGGGGACGAGCGGTTCATCGCCGCCCTCTGCGAAGGGGAGGGCCTGCGCTACCTCTCCAGCCAGGAGTGGGCCATGGTCCGGGACTACGGCATTTTGACGGTCCAGGGCCGTGAGATGGTGGACGTCCTTTTGGAGCTGCTCCTGGCCCTCTCTCCCCTCCCCCTGCCCACGGGAGCGCGGCGGATGCTGCTGTGCTTCCAGCCGGTGGCCCAGGGCCAGCGGGGCCCGCTGATGGACGGCTTTCAATACGCCCCGCTGGATGTGGCCCTGGACAGCGTCACCCAGCAGGCCGACTTCACCATCCTCCTCACCGACCGCTCCATGGTGCCGGTCTACGCCCCCGGCACCATGCTGGCCGTCAAGCGGGAACAGGCCGCCCCCAGACAGCTGGGGCTCTTTCTCCTGGGCCGGGAGCTCTTCGTCCGCAAGCTCTCCCGCTCCTCCGGCCGGACCAAGCTGGTGGCCATCAATCTGGAGTACAAGGACATCCCCGTCCACCCGAAGGATGAATTTCGCTGCCTGGGGACCATCCTCGGCACGGTGCGGGATTATGTCCGGCTGACCCCCCGGTGAGGGCGCGGCGATTTTTGCTGTCCCTCCCGCCGGAACTGTGGTATACTGCTTGCATCGAAAAGGAGGGTTGTCCCTTGTTCCTGCTTTCCGCCGGAGCCCAGGCGCTCACCGGAGGTCTGGCCGCCTTTTTGAGCGACCAGGCCGCCGTGTCGGCCTGGTATACCGCCGTGGCGCGGTTTCTCTTCCCCGCCCTGGCCATCCTGATTTTGGCCCGGACCATCCGCTCCCTGCTCACCGTCCCCCACACCCCCGAGGTGTGGGCCCATCTCTCCCTGCCCAACGGGGGCACGGAGCCCCTCACCCACTGGGAAAACATTCTGGGCCGCTCCGACGCCTCCGACGTGGTGCTGAGCTACCCCACCGTCTCCCGGCAGCACGCCGCCCTCATCCGGGACGAGACCGGCAGCTGGACCGTCTACGACCTGGACTCCAAGGGGGGCGTCACCGTCAACGGCGCCGCCGTGGAGGGCTCCGCCTCCCTGCGCTATGGGGACGTTTTGGCCCTGGGCGGCGTGGAGACGGTGCTCCTCCCCGTGCCGCCCGAGGAGCGGGAGGCCCGCCGGGCCCGCCGCCAGGCCCAGGAGCGGCCGGTCTCCCCCTGGACGAGTCTGCTCTTCCTCACCCTCTTCCAGCTCCTCACCGCCCTTCAGCTGGTGGCCGCCGGCGGCAGCGGCGTCCCGCCGGCCGTCCCCGCCGCCTTCTTCTGCCTCGCCGCCGTCATGTGGGGCTACTTCCTGGCCATGCGGGCCATCCGCCGGGTGGGCTTTGAGATGGAGACCATCGCCTTCTTCCTCTCCACCCTCTCCCTGGCCGTCACCGCCTCCTCCGCCCCCGGCGACCTCTTCAAACAGCTCGTCGCCCTGCTGCTGGGGCTGGTCCTCTTCGTGGTGCTGGGGGTCTTTCTCCGGGACCTGGACCGGGTCAAGCGCATCCGCTGGCTGGCGGCGGGCGCAGCCATCGTCCTGCTGGCGGCCACCCTGGTGCTGGGCACCGGGCGGTACGGAGCCAAAAACTGGATCATCCTGGGGCCCCTCTCCTTCCAGCCGTCGGAGCTGGGCAAGCTCTGCTACATCTTCGCCGGCTCGGCCACCCTGGACCGGCTCTTCCGGAAGCGGAACCTGGGGCTGTTCATCCTCCTCACCGTGGTGTGCATGGGGTGCCTGGCCCTCATGAGCGACTTCGGCACCGCCGCCATTTTCTTCGTCACCTTCCTGGTCATCGCCTACCTGCGCTCCGGGGACTTCGCCACCCTGGCCCTCATCACCGGAGCCTGCGTCGCCGGGGCGGGGGTGGTGGTCACCATCAAGCCCTACATCCTCCAGCGCTTCGCCACCTGGGGCCACGCCTGGGAGCAGGCCAACGCCGGCGGCTACCAGCAGGTGCGCACCATGTCGGCCGCCGCCTCCGGCGGCCTGGTGGGGGTGGGGGCCGGGGAGGGCTGGCTCCACAACGTGGCCGCCGCCGACACCGACCTGGTCTTTGGCATGCTCTGCGAGGAATGGGGGCTCCTCATCGGGGCCCTGGCCGTCCTCTCCATCGTCACCCTGGCCGTCTTTGCCGTCCGGGCCTGCCGGGCGGGGCGGTCCAGCTTCTACACCATCGCCGCCTGCGCCGCCACCTCCCTGCTGGTCTTTCAGACCTGCCTCAACGTCTTTGGCTCGGTGGACCTCCTCCCCCTCACCGGCGTCACCTTCCCCTTTGTCTCCAACGGCGGGTCGTCCATGCTCTCCTCCTGGGGGCTGCTGGCCTTCCTGAAGGCCACCGACACCCGCCCCAACGCCAGCTTCGCCATCCGGCTCCCCGGCTGGGGAGAGCCGGACCCGCCGGGACCGGCCCGCCCGGAAGAGGAGGTGGATCCCCATGCGTAAGATCGAACGGCGGGCCATGCTCTGCCTCCTCCTGGCCGCCGCCCTCGCCCTGGGCCTGGCGGTGTTCTGCTTCCGCTTCTTCCTCAGCGGCGGGCGGTGGGTCTCCTTCGCCGCCAACCGGCACCTCTACAACAGCCAGGGGGAGCTCTCGGTGGGCCGGGTGCTGGACCGGGACGGGGACGTCCTCTCCTGGGTGGACGAGAACGGAGACCGGGTCTACTACGGCGACGCCACCGTGCGGAAGGCCACCCTCCACGTGGTGGGGGACCCCCAGGGCAGGATCGGCTCCGGGGCCCTGGTGGCCTTTGCCGACAAGCTCTCGGGCTACAACCCCGTCACCGGGGCATACAGCCTCACCGGGGCGGGCAACGACCTCTACCTCACCATCGACGCCCGGCTCAACTACGCCGCCTACACCGCCATGAACGGTAAAAAAGGGGCGGTGGGGGTCTACAACTATGAGACCGGGGAGGTGCTCTGCCTCCTCTCCACCCCAACCTACGACCCCGCGGACCCGCCGGACATCCAGGAGGGGGACCCGCAGTACGAGGGGGTCTACGTCAACCGCTTCCTCTCCGGCACCTTCGTCCCCGGCTCGGTGTTCAAGACGGTGACGCTGGCCGCCGCCATCGAGACCCTCCCCGACCTCTTCGGCCGCAGCTTCACCTGCACCGGCTCCTGCCAGGTGGGGGACGACGTGGTGACCTGCCCCTCCGCCCACGGGGAGATGGACATCGCCGGGGCCTACGCCAAGTCCTGCAACGGGGTCTTTGCCCAGCTGGCGGTGGAGCTGGGGCCGGAGGTCCTGGAGCGATATTCCCAGCAGGCCGGCCTTACCGGCCGGTACAGCGTCAGCGGGCTGCGCACGGCGGCGGGGAGCTTCGACTTCTCCGGCGCCACGGAGAACCAGCTTGGCTGGGCCGGAGTGGGCCAGGACGACGACCGGGTCAACCCGGCGGCCATGATGGTCTACATGGGAGCCATCGCCAACGGCGGAAAGGCCGCCGTCCCCCAGCTGGTCCTGAAAACGGTCACCTCCCTGGGCTTCCCCCCCTCCCTCTACCTCAGCCATAAGACGGGAAGGCTCATCGACGCCGACACGGCGGCCACCCTGGCCGACCTGATGGCCCGGAACGTCACCGAGAGCTACGGCGCCGGCCGGTTCCCCAACATGGACCTCTGCGCCAAGTCGGGCACCGCCGAGGTGGGGGGCGGCAAGGCCCCCACCTCCTGGTTCACCGGCTTTCTCCGCAACGAGGACGCCCCCTACGCCTTCGCCGTGGTGGTGGAGGAGGGGGGCAGCGGCGCCCAGGCCGCCGGAAACGTGGCCGCCGCCGTGCTGGACCTGCTGGTCAACGGCTATTAGCAGCATGAAAACAAAAATTCCGGCGGGAGACTCGACAGACTTGAGCCTGAAGGAGGGACGGCCCCCAGGAGGCGGCGGAGCAGCGGGAGTGGGCAGCGGACGCTGCGGAGGCACTGATGAAATGGCAGAACCTCCTGTGAAGGAAAACTGCTTTGCAGAATTTTGGAGGGACACTTGCCTTCCGAGACGCCCTGCCCCACCCCCTGGACCCGGAGGACCTGGTCCGCCGGGCGAACGCCGCCCTGGACGGCCCCTCCTCGGGAAGGAGACTATCTTTGGGGCAAAAACTCCGTTTTTCGGTTGTTTTGGCCGCCGTTCTGGCGGCGGCCATCCACTTCAACGTGCTGGACGCCCTTCTTCCTGGGAGATGCCTCCTCCGCTGATGCCCTGGTGGAGCGGGTGGTCCAGCCGGTTATTGACAAGGATCACGCCTTTACAGTCGGACGGTCATCCCCTGACACACGAACAGAAAAAGCCCCCCTCCGGGCGGCGCGGGTCTCCCCGCCGCCGCCCCGGAGAGGGGCTTCCATCGTTTTGTTTTTCTCAGCTCTCCCGCCAGGAGAGGCCCATGGCGTGCTCCACGGGCAGGGAGAAGAGGACGCCCCGGCTCTCTGTGGCCGCGCCGGCGGCGTGGTTCACCGCCTCCATGATGGGCTGGCGCAGTTCCCGGGGGACCAGGATGGTCACGATGTCCTTTTCCGGCCAGACGCCGCTCTCGCCGCTCTTCTCGTCGGCCTCCCCCATCCGGCGGCCGTGGAGGACGGTGCCGCCTCTGGCCCCGGCCGCCTTGGCGGCCTCCATGACGGCGTCGGTGCAGCCGCCGTTGACGACGGCCACGATGAGATCGTTTTTCCACTGCTCAGGCATGGCTTCCTCCTGTTCCTTTCCGGCCCTGTGGGCCTGACCGCAGATGTGCCGCGCCGCCGCGCCGCCGATGGCGGACAGCGGTACGGTAAACAAGATCCCCTTCCCCGGCACAGCCAGCTGGAGCTTTTCCGCCGCCATGCCCAGCAGGGCCGGGATGGTGTGCCCGGGGGTCAGGGTAAAGACCACGTCCTTCTCCGTATCTCCCAGGCCCAGGTAGTCCAGCAGCTCGGAATTGGCCGTGCCCCGGCCCGGGGTCCCGTAGTGGAAGGGCAGGCCGCAGCCGGCGAAGAGCTCGGCGGCCCGGACTCCCTTCCCACGGTCCAGGACGATGACCATGAGTCTCACGCGCGTATCCTCTCTCATAGACGCCCCTCCATCCAGTCGGCCTCGTCGTAGACGAGGATGTCATCTCCGGCCTCCGGCAGTCCGGTCCGCGCCTCGCGGAGGGACTTGCGCTCGTACACCAGGCCCAGGACCTGGATGGTCACCAGCGGGGTCATGGCCACCATGGCCACCACGCCGAAGGCGTCGGTGAGGACGTTGCCCCCCACCGCCTCGCAGGCCCCCATGGCAAAGGGCAGGAGGAAGGTGGCGGTCATGGGCCCGGAGGCCACGCCGCCGGAGTCGAAGGCGATGGCGGTAAAGACCTTGGGCACCCGGAAGCTCAGACCCAGGGCGATGGCGTAGCCGGGGACCAGGAACCACAGGATGGAGACCCCGGTGAGCACCCGCAGCATGGCCATGGCCAGGGCCGCCGACATGCCGATGGACAGGGCGGTCCCCATGACCTTTTGGGAGATGGCGCCGCCGGTGAGGGTCTCCACCTGCTGATTGAGCACATGGACCGCCGGCTCCGCCGCCACGATGAACCAGCCCACCACCATGCCGATGGGGATGAGCACCCAGTTGTACTGAAGCTGGGCCACCTGAGCGCCGATGAAGTGGCCCGCCGGCATGAAGCCTACGTTGACCCCCGTCAGGAAGAGGACCAGACCTACATAGGTATAGATCAGTCCCACCACGATCTTGATGAGCTGCCGCCGCCGCATGCGCAGGGCCGCGATCTGGAAGATCCCGAAAAAGATCACGATGGGGGCAAGGCCCAGGGCCACCTCCTCCACATAGGTCGGAAAGCCGGAGAGGAAATACCGCCCCACATCGGCGGTGGTCTCCAGGTCGGGGATGGCGAAGGGTGTGTAGCTCAGATCGGAGGAATTGTAGCACAGGCCCAGGATCATCACCGCCAGGATGGGCCCCACGCTGCACAGCGCCACCACGCCAAAGCTGTCGGCCTCCGAGTCGGCGTGCTTTCGCAGGGCCGCGAGCCCGGCGCCCATGGACATGATGAAGGGGACCGTGATGGGGCCCGTGGTCACACCGCCGGAGTCGAAGGCCACCGCCAGGAACTCCTTGGGGACCAGAAAGGCCAGGAGGAACACCACGGCGTAGCAGCCGATGAGCAGCCGGTTCAGCGACCAGCCGTACTTGGCCCGCAGCAGCGCCACCACCAGGAAGAAGCCCACGCCGGCCGCCACCGTGAGGATGATGACCAGGTCGGGCACCGCCGGCACCTGCCGGGCCAGCACCTGAAGATCGGGCTCGGCAATGGTGACGAAGGCCCCGATGAGAAAGCACAGGGGGGCCAACAGCCAGAGCCTGCGTCCGTTGGCGATCTGTCCGCCGATGCCGTCGCCAATGGGCATCATGGCGATGTCCGTGCCCAGGGAGAAGAATCCCACGCCCACGATCAGCAGCAGCGCCCCCACCAGAAAGAGCATCAGAGAGGCCACCGGCATGGGGGCCGCCGTGAAGCTGAGGATGAGGACGATGCCGGTGATGGGCAGCACCGACGAGAGGGCTTCCAACACCTTTTCCTTGAGTTTTTTGTTCATTGACGCCTCCCTTTTTCCATTTTTTCCGTATCGGGCCATACAGCCGGAAGGCTCCGCCCGAGCAAAGTCGATGGGCTTTGAGCGCCGGGGCGTTCAAGGCCCATCGATTTTGCTCGGCTCGCGGGGCACAAAGCGGGACTCAGCCGCCGGAGCCGTCCCGATCTTCCCCCTCCAGCGCCAGTATGGCGTTTTCAGCGATGCGGACGAGCAGCCCCCGGGCCGCCTCCGCCTCCTCCGGGGTCATGCCCCGGGTGAGCAGCGCGATCCACCGTCTCCTGGCGTCGTACGACGCCTGGACCACCGGCTCGGCAAGCTCCGTGGGGTACAGCCGCCGGACGCGCTTGTCGCTCCCGTCGGCCTCGGAGCGGACATAGCCCAGCTCCTCCAGCTTCTGCACCGCCCGGGTGGCCGTCCCCTTGTCGAAGAGGCCCATCCGGGCCAGGTCATACACGCTGCTGCCCCGGTTTTCATAGATGCGCAGGAGGAAAAACTGCTGCCCGCAGCCGATCCCCCAGCGGGCGAGGGCCCGGTCATAAAAGCGGTTGGCCATCCGATAGGCGATGGAGATGCTCCGGCCCAGGTATATCAATTCATCCACGCCAACCCAGCCCCCTTCCTCCGACGCTCCAGCAGGTCCGTTTTCAGCATACCACAAAATGGTTGCGCAGTCAACGATGAGGCCGTCGGGACCTCATCCCTGGGCCTGGAAATACGCCGCGTTCCACTGATAGCACGGGTCATCCGGCTTGTAGCCGCCCGCCCGCCGGTTCCACGCCTCGGCCTCGGCGCGGCGGCCCAGCCGGTCCCAGCACACGCACAGCTGGATGCAGGGGAGAAAGCCGTAGCAGTCGGGCTGGACAAAGCCGCCCCTCCGGTCGTCCCTCGGCAGGCCAAGGGCCAGCTCATACCAGAAAATGGCCCGCCGCCACACCTCCCGCCCCTGGAACCAGGCGCCCAGGGCGCAGCAGATCTCCGCCCGCGGGTCGTCGTAGCGGAAGCTGTCCAGCAGGGCCTGGAGGGCGCCGGAGCTGTCCCCAAGGCTCTGCCGGCACTGGGAGAGCAGCCGGCAGGCCTCGATCTCGTCCTCCACCCAGCCGCCGCCCCGGGCCAGAAAGCCCTCCAGCTCCCTGGCCCCGTCGGCGTACCTCCGGTGGTCCATGAGCTCCCGGGCATAGTAGAACCGCTCCCGTGGGGAGAACGCCTCCCCGCGGGCCAGCTTGCTTTCATAGATGCGCAGGTTCCGGTCCGGGTCGCCGGGCCCCTCCTTCCGGTGGGTCACCGCCGCCTGGGACCAGATCACCCTTCCGAAGGGGGAAATGGCCTCGTGGACCGCCCCCTCCCACAGGTCCCGGCCCAAATTCCGCACCACCCGCTCCCGGAAGCAGGTGTAGGTGGGGCGTCCCTCCCCGTCCAGGCCGCTGTGGTAGGGCATCATCACCACGTCCACATCGGGCTCAAGGCTGTCCTTGAGGGTCAGGAAGGCCGCCCGGTCCTCCGGCAGGAGCACATCGTCGGCGTCCAGCCACATGAGATAGTCCATCCGCCCCTTGGAGAAGGCGAAGTTCCGGGCCGCCGCGAAGTCATCGGTCCAGGGGAAGTCGTATACCCGGTCGGTGTAGGACAGGGCCACTCCTTTTGTGCCGTCGGTGCTGCCGGTGTCCACGATGACCACCTCGTCCACCAGACCGGCGGCGCTGTCCAGACAGCGGCCCAGCACCTCCTCCTCGTTCTTCACGATCATGCACAGGCTGATCGTCGCCATGGGACCACCTCCTCCATCCAGCGTATGCGCCGGAGTCCGAGGAGGTGACAACAGCCTCTCCGGGGGGCCGGGACTCAGCCCTTCCGGTCCGCCTCGATGAGGAGCTTGAGGGCCTCGACGCCCACCTCGATGGCGGCGGAGAGGTCGTGGCTCTCCTTCTGGTCCAGGCCGGCGGCCTCCCGCTCCTGGTTCCAGATCACGTGGAAGCAGGAGCCGCAGCGCACCCCCAGGGCGGCGGCGCAGCAGAAGAGGGCGGCCGACTCCATCTCGGAGGCCAGGACGCCCAGGCGCTTCCACGCCTCCCACTTGGCCTGGAGCTCATAGCTCACCGGCATGCGGGCGGGGTCGTGCTGGCCGTAGAAGGAGTCCTTGCACTGGACCACCCCGGCGTGCCAGGGCTTGCCCAGGTTTTTGGCCGCCTGGACCAGGGCCTCCTGGACCCGGTAGTCGGAGACGGCGGGGAACTCGATGGGGGCGTACTCCCGGCTGGCCCCCTCGTGGCGGACGGCGCCGGTGGCGATCACCACGTCGTCGCTCTGGACCTGGAGGGCGATGCCCCCGCAGGTGCCCACCCGGATGAAGGTGTCGGCCCCGATGGCCCGGAGCTCCTCCATGGCGATGACGGCGGAGGGGCCGCCGATGCCGGTGGAGCAGACCGAGACCTTCTCCCCCAGCAGCGTGCCGCTGTAAACCGTGTACTCCCGGTTGGACTGGACCTTCACCGGGTCGTCGAAATAGGCGGCGATCTTCTCGCACCGGCCGGGGTCCCCCGGCAGGATGCAGTACCGGCCCACGTCGCCTTTTTTACATTGGATGTGAAATTGAAGCGTATGCTGCTGCATCTGCTCTCCTCCTGAAGCGTTTGGTATGGTTTCACTGCGACAATGGCTGAATTCCACAAAAGCGGCTGCCGCCGCGGGAATAAACCGCTTTGGGGTTTATTCAGCAGATATCATTGTACCACCTCCCGCCGTTTTTTGCAAGGAATCCGCCATGACCGCCCCGGTTGTAACCATTTGTAATTGCAATTTTTCCTGCGTTTCGGTAGAATGTAGAATGATCATGGGGCATTGTCCCCTGCCCGTCTCTCCGTGAGACCGGCGCTCTCATTTCAAAAGACGCGGCGGACCTCCGCCGTTGGAAAGAAGGCTGTTATGAAACGAAGCGCTCTCCTGTGCGTGCTGGCCCTGCTGCTGGGGACGCTGGCCGGTCTGCTCCTCAACGTCAGCCGGCTGGGCGGACAGGGGCTTTTGGCGTCGGGTGCGCCCGCCGCCACGCCGGCGGCCAACGCCGCCCTCCAGATCTCCCCCGGCATGGCCGCCGACTCAGACGCCGAAAGCAACCTCCCTCTGCTGGACGCGGCAAGCCAGGTCCTGACGGCCCTCAAGGAGGGCAACATCCAGAGCCTGGCCGCCCTCATCGACCCGGAGCGGGGCGTCACCTTCACCCCCTACTCCACGGTAGACCCCCACAGCGACCTCACCTTCACCCCCGATCAGCTCTCCCAGGCCACCGTCAACGGCACCCGCTACGTCTGGGGCTACACCCAGGGGAAGGGGGACGCCATCACCATGACCCTGCCGGAGTATCTGGGGGCCTACGTCTTTGACGCCGACTATACCCAGGCCCCCATCATCGGCGTGGACCACGTCATCGCCTCCGGCAACTCCCTGGAAAATGTGGAGGACGCCTACCCGGAGGACCGGTTTGTGGAGTTCTATTTTCCCGGGCAGGACCCCGCCTCCGGCGGCCTGGATTGGAGCGCCCTCAAGCTGGTCTTCAGCGACCCGGAGCACGCCGGCGATCACCGGCTGGTGGGCGTCATCCACAGCGAGTGGACCATCTGACACGACAGGAAAAGACCCGGATGCCAGCATCCGGGTCTTTTCATTTTGCGCACTGCCAGCGCACCGACACCTGGAAGAGGTCCCCCTCCAGCCCGGCGGAGACACTGTGGCCCATCCGCTCCGCCAGGGCCTTCACGATGGCAAGGCCCAGGCCGGTGGACTGGCCGGTGCGCATTTTGTCGGCGGTATAAAACCGGTCAAAGACGTGGTCCACGTCCTCCTGGGTGAGGCCGGGGGCGTCGTTGGCAAAGGTGGAGACCACCTGCCCGCCCTCCCGGCGGAGGAGAATGGACATCCGGGTCCGGCCGTGCTCCAGGGTGTTGCGGATGAGGTTGGTAAAGATCCGCAGCACCCCGGCGGGGTCGGCCATCACCGGAGGAAGGCCCTCCTGGAGCTCCACCGTCATCTGGAAGCCCGAACCCTCGAAGTCATTGTAAAACTCGGCCACCAGCTGGCTGAGGACGTGGTAGAGGTCCACCCTCTCCCGGGCAAGGGGGTACTCGCCCCCCTCCAGCCGGGAGAGGTCATAAAAGCTCACGATGAGGCTTTGCAGGGTCTTCGCCCGGCCCTGGACGATGCCCAGGTACTCCCGACGCTCCTCCGGCGTCAGGGTGTCCCCCTCCAGGAGCTGGAGATAGCCCAGGATGGAGGTGAGGGGGGTGCGCAGGTCGTGGGAGATGTTGGCGATCTGCTGCCGGATGGCCCGCTCCTGACGGCGGTAGTCCCCCTCTTCCTGCTCCCGCAGGTCCAGCAGGGCGTTGACGGCGGTGAGCAGCTCCTCCGCCGCGGCGTTGGGGGCCGCCATGGACACCCTGGGCCGTCCGGAGCGGAGCTGCCGAGCGCAGGAGCGGATATCCCGCTCCAACGCATAGAGCCGCAGGCCCAGCCCCAGACATAGCAGCACCAGCAGTGCCAGCAGGATGAGCATGCTCACTTTTCTCCTTTCTATCGGATCTCCCGACGCCGGAGCAGGAGGAGCCCCAGTCCGGTGGTAACCCCCAGCCACAGCGCTCCCGTCAGCCAGCTGTTGCCCAGCGTGGGGGGCACATTCCCGTAGCTATAGACAAAGTAGGCATTGGTGAGCAGGAAAGGCCGCACAGCCTTGGCCAGGTGGTTGAGCATATTTCCCACCACCCCCATGCCCATCACACGGACAGCGGCCAAGGTCAGCTCCCCTATGGTGATGTAGAGGTAGTAGAGTATGGTGCCCGCCCCGGCGGGACGAAGGGTGAAGACCAGAAAATAGGCCAGGGACACCGCTCCCACATACCGGGGCAGGGAGTGGAGCATGGAGATCAGCAGGTCCATACTCACCAGCGCCCTGTCCTCCTCGCTCAACTCCAGTACAGCAGAGGGAGAGAGCGCGCCCAGGAAAAAGACCGCCGTGGTGAGCAGGAAGAGGAGCACCCCCACAAGCAGGGCGGCGGAGAGCTTACCCAGGTAGATCCGGACCCGAGGCAGTCCAAAGGAGACCTCATTGGTCAGGCTCCCCGCCCGGACCGCCCCGCCGATGGCCCAGTCCGCCAGGGAAAAGGCCAGATAGATCCCCATGAGCATGAAGTTCCGAAAGTTCTCGAGGGCGGTCATGGCGCCGGTCCCCCGGAGGGTCAGGCCGATGAGAAAGACCAGCAGCAGGTAGATCCCCCAGAGCAGCAGCGCGCTCCGGCGGCGGGTCATCCGCCACAGCTCGGCGCTGAGGTAGTTGAGCACGGCGGGACACCCCCTTAGCTGATCTCTTTTTTCTGGAAGGTCCAGAGCCCCAGAGCGGTGGCGCCCACGCACCAGCCCATCCCCACAGCCCAGGCCCAGGCCACACGGTTCCAGTCCCCGATGGCGTCGGTGATGCCCTCCAGCGGGGTGGTGAGGAGGAGCTTCTGCACCCCCAGCAGGATGTCCGCCAGGGCGGGAGCGGAGGCGCCCGTCAGCAGGGCCAGGAAGGTGAGGAGCTGGCCCAGGATGGCCAGGATGCCGATGCCCAGGAAGGCGGCGGCGGTGCTGCCCCGAATGGAGAAGAAGCACAGGAAGTAGAGGGCCTGGGACCCCAGCCACACCGGGAAGGCGCACAGCAGGCCAAAGCCCACCGTCCTGAGGGCCTCCGCCGCCGCCCCGTCCCCGGGGAGGAGCAGGGCGCACAGCAGGGCGTACCAGGCCAGGATCACCACGCAGGCCGCCGCCGACAGCAGGCTCCCGGCCAGCAGCTTGCCCAGGTAGATCCGGGTCCGGGGGAGGCCCCAGGCCACCTCATTTTTCATGGTGTTGTATTTGTACTGCTCGGAAAAGACGATGTCGGTGGTGATGGCGGTGGCGTAATAGCCCATGGAGAGGAGATAGAGCACCATGGTGAAGGCCACGGAGGCCGTCATGTGGACCACGTCCCCGTTGAGACCGGCCCACAGCAGCACCAGCGCCAGCTCCAGGCCGCAGACGATCAGAAGGGCGATCCACAGATAGGACCGGCGGAGGAGCTTATAGCACTCGGCGCGCAGGTAGTCAAGCATGGTGGACACCTCCGATCAGGCTCAGGAAGTAGTCCTCCAGGTTGGCGTTCTTGCTCTCCAGGCCCAGAATGGCCACGCCGGCCTCCGCCAGGGCGGCGGCCACCGCCTGGGGCCGGTCCAGGAAGTCATAGAGCCGCAGCACGTTGCCGGGGAGCACCTCGTACTCCCGGGTCTCCAGCCGCTGCTCCAGGGCCAGGGCGGCGGCGGAGGCGTCTCCCACCGTGAGCTGGAGGCAGGCCCGGCACTTCTCCCGGAGCTTTTGGGCGGAGATCTGCTCCAGCATGTGGCCCTTGTCCAGAAAGCCGTAGTGGGTGGCCACGTTGGAGAGCTCCGAGAGGATGTGGCTGGAGATGAGGATGGTGGTCTCCCGCTGGCGGTTGAGCTCCAGCAGCAGGCTCCGGAACTCCACGATGCCCTCCGGGTCCAGACCGTTGATGGGCTCGTCCAGCAGCAGCAGGTCCGGCTGGTTCATGAGGGCCAGGGCCAGGCCCAGCCGCTGCTTCATGCCCAGGGAGAACTGCTTGAATTTCTTTTTCCCCGCCTCCTGGAGCCCCACCCGCTCCAGCGCCTCGGCCACGCAGCCGGCGCCGGGGATGCCCCGCTGCCGCCGGTAGTACTCCAGGTTCTCGGCGGCGGTGAGGTAGGGGTAGAAGCTGGGGATCTCCACCATGGCCCCCAGCCGGGCCCGGGCGGCGGAGAGGCCCTTGGGGGTGGTCTCCCCGAAGAGCTCGATCTCCCCGGAGGTGGGCACGGTCTGGGCGGTGAGCATGCGGATGATGGTGGTCTTGCCCGCCCCGTTGCGGCCCACCAGGCCGTAGATCTGGCCCTTTTCCAGCCGGAGGCCCACGTCCTCCACCGCCAGGTTGGAGCCGTACTTTTTGGTGAGCCCGCGGGTCACCAGAATGGGTCCTGACATATGGCATCAGCCTTTCCTTTTGATCTTGGCATTAGCATAGCGGAAAGGCAACAATCCATCTTAAAGCAAAGATGAAGAAAAGATTAAATTCATCCTTCACGCCTCATTCATCTTGAAGCCGATGCCCCACACCGTCTTGATGTACTCCCGGTCGGAGGCCTTGGCCAGCTTGGAGCGCAGGTTGGAGATGTGGACGTTCACCGTGTTGTCGTCCCCCATGTACTCCCCGCCCCAGGCGCTCTCATAGAGCTGCTCCCTGGTAAAGACCTTCCGGGGGTGGGACATGAGGAGGGAGAGGATCTCAAACTCCCGGGCGGTGAGGGCCACCTCCCGGCCTCCGGCGGTGACCCGGATGGCCTCCCGGTCCAGCTCCAGGTCCCCGCAGCGGAGGACCTGGCCCCCGCCGGGGGTGGAAAACTGCTTGTACCGCCGGAGCTGGGCCTCCACCCGGGCCAGGACCTCGTCGTTGTCGAAGGGCTTGGGGATGAAGTCGTCGGCGCCCAGCCGCAGCACGTTCACCCGGTCCTCCAGCCCCGCCTTGGCGGAGAGGACGATGATGGGCATGGTCTTGCGCCTGCGCATCCGGGCGATGAACTCCTCCCCGGTGAGGCCGGGGAGCATCAGGTCCAGCAGCACCAGATCGTAGTCATACTGCTCCGCCCACAGCACCGCCTCGCTGCCGGAGAAGGCGGGGCGCACGTCGTAGCCGCCGTCGGTGAGGATGCGGCACAGGAGCCGGTTGATGTCCTGGTCGTCCTCCACCACCAGGATGTGACAGGTCTCCATCAGAGCCGCTTCCCTTCCCGGTGACTGACGGCCTCCCGGTTGTAGAGGGACAGCCCCAGCAGCACCATGGCCAGCCCCACCGCCAGGGCGAACAGCACCGACAGGACGGCGTAGGTGGTAAAGCTCATATATTTGTCCACCAGGTTGTCATAGCCCCAGAACACGCCGCCGAACATCAGCACAAACCCGGCAATGTGGCTGGAGCTGGCCAGAGGCGCCCGGCTGAGCTTCAGCTCCCCGCCGCAGTGGGGACACTTCTTCTGCACCGCCCGGAGCATATCATAGTGGTTTTCTCTGCCGCACTCCCAACAGATCCATTTCATCGCGCACGCGCCTCCCGCTTCATTTTTCTCTCTCCCAGCGGCTCATTTTACCCGCAGCCGCTGGGCCAGCGTCCCGTCCGGGTCCACATAGGCCGTCTGATAGGTGGTGTAGACCACCATGCCCGGCCTGGCCCCGGCGGGTTTTTTCACATATTTCACCGGCGTGTAGTCCACCGGCACCTTTTTGCCCTCCCGGGCCTGGGAGAACCAGGCCGCCAGCCTGGCCGCCTCCTCGATGCTCCCGGCGTCGGGAGTACGGCCCTCCGTCCACAAGATCACGTGGGAGCCGTGGATCTTCTGGGTGTGGAGCCACAGGTCCCCCTTCCCCGCCTGCTTGGTGGTGAGCAGGTCGTTCTGGGTGTTGTTCTTCCCCACCGAGATCCGCAGACCGGCGGTGGAGCGGAACTCCATGGGCTTGGCCGCCGCCTTCATCCGCTTGGCCGCCTTGGCCCCCCGGCGGAGGTAGCCGGTGTCGGTGAGCTCCTGCCGGATCTCCAGCAGGTCCCGCTCTCCCTCGGCCAGGGCGATGGCCTCCAGGACGCTCCCCAGGTACTCCAGCTCCCGCTTTCCCTTTTCGATCTGCTCCCCCAGCACCACCTCCGCCGTCTTGGCCTTGTTGTACTCCTTATAGTACCTGGCGGCGTTCTGCTGGGGGGTGAGGAGGGGGTCCAGGGGCACGTCCACCTCCCGGCCCTCCGGGTCGTAGTAGTCGGTGAGGCGCACCGTCTTCATGCCCTTCTGAAGGGCGTAGAGGTTGGAGGTGAGGAGGTCCCCCAGCTCCCGCTTGCGCTCCCGGTCCCTGGTGGCCTCCCGCTCCAGCTCCTGCTGGGCCACCCGGCGCCGGACCCGGTCCCGGGCCCGGCTCACCGCCTTCTGAAGGTCGGCCCCCCGCTGGCCCACCTTCTCCGCCGTGGCACGCCCGGCGTAAAAGTCGTCCAGCAGCCTGGAAAAGCTCTCATAGCGCCGGAGCTGGGTGTCCGGCCCGTATTGGAGGATGGGCAGGAAGGTGAAGTCCACCAGCTTGTCCTCCCGCGCCAGGCCGTAGGGCACACAGCCCTCGGGGCCGACCGCCTCTTTTAACCGCGCCAGCTTCCCGGCCAGGTCCTCCTCCCGGCTCTCGCCGTTGGAGCGGAAGTCCAGCTCCCGCTCCAGCAGGGGGGGCAGGCCGGGCTTGGGCTCCGGCAGGCGGTAGAGCAGCCCCGGCACCACGCCCCGCTGCCCCGTGGCCACGTCCCCCTCCACCCGGCGGACGCAGTCGATGACCCGGTCCTCCCCGTCCAGCAGGATGAGGTTGGCCCGGCGGCCCATGGCCTCCAGCACCAGGGTGCGGAGCACCTTGTCCCCCAGCTCGTCGGTGGCCTCCAGCCGCAGCAGCACGATGCGCTCCAGCTCCGGCTGCTCCAGCCGGAGGAAGCGGGCGCCGGTGAGGTGCTTGCGCAGGAGCATGCAGAACATGGGGGGCTGGGCCGGGTTCTCCCGGACCTCCTTGGTGAGGTGGAGCCGGGGACCGTTGGGGCTGGCGGAGAGGAGGAGCTTCACATTCTCCCCCGCCCCCCGGACCGCCAGGACGATCTCGTCCCGGCTGGGCTGGTAGACCTTGTCGATCCGTCCCCCCACCAGCACGTCCCGCAGCTCATCCAGCACCGCCCCCAGGCAGATCGCATCCAATGCCATCTTCTCTCACTCCTCCATCATCCGGGTGAACAGCTCGTTGAGCCGCTCGGTGCGCCCCTGGAGGTAGAGGTAGCCAAAGAGGGCCTCCAGGGCGGTGGCCGTCTGGTACTCCTCCCGGCTGGCCGCCTTGGGCACCGTGTGGGGGCTGGTGTTGCGCCCCCGGCGGAACACGTCGGCCTCCTCCTCGGTGAGGACGCCCTCCAGCTTTTTGCCCATGGCCGCCTGGGCGGGGGCCGCCACGAAGCGGACGGTGGCCTTGTGGAGGCCCCGGGAGGTGGCCTTCCCGCGGAGGACCAGCCAGGAGCGCACCATCAGTTCAAAAACGCCGTCCCCCAGATGGGCAAGGCCCAGACTGCTGACGGCCCGGATCTCGTCCGGGGAGGCGTTGAGGTGAAAATAGTCGGTCATTCGTGATCTTCTCCAATCGTACTCTGCACCGGGACCGGCGGACCGCACCCGATATGACACCGTACAGTGTATCACAACGCCGCCGGGCGGTCAACAAACACCGGCGCCGTCTCCCCTTCCGGGGAGTTTGGGCCAGCCCCCTTCGTCAAAGCGGTAGACCACATACCGCCGCCCCTCCATGGTGGCCAGAGCGGCCAGGCAGAAGAGCCCCGTCAGGGGAAAGGGCCGGGCGCAGGAGAAGGGATAGGCCAGGGCAAAGCCCGCCCCCGATCTCCGGCAGAGGACCTGCCCCCCTTCGGAGACCATGCGCTCCAAGAGCCCCTCGCCGAAGGTCAGCTCCGCCGGCTCCCGCCAGCCCCACCCCGGCGGCGGCGGGTCCCGGCCAAAGGAAAAGGCCAGCTCCACCGCCCCGCCCACCGGCGGCCAGGCGCCCTGGCGGCGGAGATCGTCCAAGCTGAGGGTCCGCCGCACCCGAAGCCTTCCCGCCTCCGGCGCCAGGGTCCCCAGCAGAGCCCGCCCCGACGGGCCCACCAGATACGCCTTGTAGAGTCCACGGCCATCCGCCGGGCGCTCCGCCGCCGCCACGGCCCGCAGTCCCGCTTCCCGGACGGTAAGGCTTCCGCCGCCCTCCAGCGCAAAACGCCGCTCCACCCCCCAGTCACCCCCTCTTTTTTTCATTCTATGCGCGTCTAGGAAAGATTTTCCTGTCATAAATCCTTGGGATATTGCGCAAAACCCTATTGCACCTGTCGGTCGAATCTTGTATAATAAGCCTCAGCAAGCTGAGTGATCCCATACCATGCCTCCGGCAGGTGGATACTCGCTCCGAATGGAGGCGGACCCATGACCGTAAAACCTCAAGGCTCTTCCGATGTAACGGCATGGAAAGAGCTGATTACCCAACTCCCTGGCATCCTGGGCGCTGAATTCAGCCTGGAGGATGGCGCGATCCGCGAAGTTCACATCCTCTCCGACCAGTCCCGGGGACCGAAGCAGATCGTGCGGGACGTCCAGTCCGCCCTGCTGGCCCGCTTTCAGGTAGAGCTGGACCACCGGGTGGTCAGCGTGGCCCAGGTGCCCGGCCATATCGCCCGGCCGGGCCGCCTCGTCTGCGACCGGCTGGAGCTCTCCACCGGCCGCTCCGGCGCCTCCGCCTCCGTCTACCTCAATCTGGAGGACCACATCTACCATGGCAGCTCCCAGTGCGATCTGTCCACCACCGGCCGGTTTCGCTCCATCGCTCTGGCCACGGTGGACGCCCTCAATCAGGTCTTGTCCAGCGGCTGTTCCTTCTCCCTGGAAGAGATCCGCTCCACCGCCCTGGGCGCTCAGCAGGCCATGCTGGTGGGTCTGATCCTGAAAAACGGCGGCAAGACCGAGGCCCTCCTGGGGGCCTGCTACGAGGGAGAGGACCCCAACTTCTCCGCCGTTCTCGCCACCCTGGACGCCGTCAACCGGCGGCTCCCCACTCTGCCCCGCCGGGAACACGGCGACGGTCTCTCCTCATAAACCGGAGCTCTTTTTCTATTTTGTTAGCGAAGCGGATATAGCCTGTCTTTAGCGGTTGACAGAGTACTGTCAATAGGGGGCTGTATTCGATGAATAAGGCGAAACTCATGATGGCTCTGACCTCTCTGGTTTCCCTGATCCTGGCCAGCGGCGCTTACTTCCGCATCCGCTGACCACGCCTTCCGCTCCGGGCGGCCGATGCGGCCGCCCAGGGCGGTCCGCACTTCCTTACGCTGGAGGCTGCTATGAGTCGTATCGGAAAATGGTATATGCGTTTGATCGGCGCCATTGGAATTGTCATCGCCCTCCATTCCGCTTGGCGCTTCTTCTTTTCGCCGTCTCCTCTCTGGTCGCCTGAAAAGCTGCCTACCTTCTGTAGCCTCCTGCTCCTCTCCTGGATCTGCTACTGCCTGCCCCTCTATGTCCGCGACGACTGCACGGTAGACCTCTCTTTTATCAGTATTCAGGCCTCCATCCTGACCCTGGGACCGGAGGCCGCTGTGATTATCAGCCTGATTTCCTATCCCATCTCCATCAGCTCCACCCCGGGCGGGAAGGAGTATATCCATATTTTCAACACCGCGCCCATCAAAACCTTCTTCAACATCGGCAACTGCAATATTTCCCTCTGGGTGGGCGGCTTGGCCTACTACGCTTTTGGGGGCACGCCCGGCAACATCACCCTTCCCGGCGTCCTCCCTCCCGCCTTTTTCTACATCGCCGTCTCCATGGCGGCCAATGTGGCCGTCATTTTTTTCTATTATCGATTCAGCCACGACGGGGACCTCTCCAACGTCCTCATCCCCTTGATCCTGGGTCTCCTGCCCAGCATCGCCCTCTCCTCTCCCATCGGCTACTTCCTGGCCATGCTGCTGGTCATGGACAACGGCGTCTGGCTGGCATTGCTGTTCATGCTCCCCCTGCTGCTGGCCCGGTATTCCTTCAAGCTCTATCTGGACGGCAGGCGGCAGCAGTTCAGCATCATCAAGGCCTTCGCCGCCGCTCTGGACGCCAAAGACGCCTACACCCAGGGCCACTCCAGCCGGGTGGCCGCCTACACCGTCCAGATCGCCACCGCCATGCATCTCCCGGAGCGCCGGGTGCGCCGTCTGGCCGACGCCGCTGTGTTCCATGACATCGGAAAGATCGGCGTTCCCGACTCCATCCTGCAAAAGCCGGGCGCGCTGACGCCCGAGGAGCGGGCCGTCATCCAGCGCCATCCCCAGACCGGCGTGGACATTCTGCGGGAGCTGGACTCCTATCAGGAGCTCCTCCCTCTCATCCTCCATCACCACGAGTTTTACGACGGCAGAGGCTATCCCGACGGCACCAAGGGCGACGAGATCTCCCTGGACACCTATATCCTGGGGGCGGCCGACGCCTTCGACGCCATCACCAGCGACCGTCCCTACCGGCATGGACGATCCACGCAGGACGCTGTGGCCATTCTTCTGGAAGAATCCGGCAAGCAGTTCCACCCCGACGTGGTGGCCGTGGTGGCCGACATGGCGGCCCGGGGAGAGCTGGGGCCGGACGCCCTCGAGGAGGAGGACGCCTCATGCTGATCCTGGCGGTCCTCTGCGCCATCTGCGTGGGCTATCTCGCCGGGGGCCGGCTCTCCCGATTTGAAGGGGCGGGGCTCGCCTGGCTGGGTCTGCCGGTGGCCGCTCTTCTGCTCCAAGAACTGCTTCTCCCCCGTCTCACCGGCCTGCATTTCCTGCTGGTCCCCCTCTCCTACGCCCTGCTCTTTCTCTTCCTCTGGAGGAACCGGCACCTGGTCAAGACCGCCCTGCTCTGCGGCCTGGGCTGGGGCTGCAACGCCCTGGTCATCTGCGCCAACGGCTTCCGCATGCCGGTGTCCGCCGGCGCGGCGGCCCACCTCTCCCCTCAGGGGCTCGCCGCCCTGACGGCGGGCGAGATCCCCATGTACGCCCTGGCCGGTCCGGAGACCCGGCTCCTCTTTCTGGGCGATGTGCTCTACTGCCCCCTGCCTCTGTTGGGCGGCTTTGCCAGCGTGGGGGACCTTCTCCTGGCCGCCGGACTCTTTTTCTGTCTGCTCCGGGTCATGGACCCCACCCGCCTGCCCCGCTGGATGAAAAGCGGTTGAACCAAGCTAAGCTGAAACGGCTGCCCATTAGGGCAGCCGTCAGCTTGTAGAAAAAGCCCACTTTGGCTTTTTCTGCAAGCTGCTGACTTTTTCGATTTCATCGAAAAAGTTCCTGACTACACGCGAAAGTGGGGGCTCACCGCCCCCCTTTCACACTTTTCCCCCGTGGCTTGTTTTGCGTGGTGCCACTTTTTCGACAAGCTGAAACGGCTGCCCATTCGGGCGGCCGTTTTCTGTCTCCGCATTCTCCGCATTTGATTTTACAGGCGGGGCGCCGCCTCCAGGCGTCCCATGGGCCGGTAGACCACAAAGTACATGGTGGTGAAGCAGGCCAGGCCCCCCAGGAACTGTGAGGCCGCCTCAGCCATGAACACGCCGTTGGTGCCGAACAGGAGGGGCAGCGCCAGCGTGAGAGGGGCGTTGATGAAGGCCTTCCGCAGGAGGGAGAAGAAGATGGCGTGCCGGGCCTTGCCCAGGGCGGTGAAGATGGACTGGCCCGCCAGCTGGAGGGACATGAACATGAAGAGGGCGAAGTAGGTCCGCAGGGCGGGGATGCCCGCCTGGACCAGGGCCTCCTCGGTGGTAAAGAGACGGATGAGGGGCTCGGGCAGGGCCATGATGACGGCCCAGGCCGCCACCGAGTAGGCCACCACCACCGCGCTGGTGAAGCGGATGCCCGTCCGCACCCGGCCATACTGCCCGCCACCGTAGTTGAAGCCCAGCACCGGCTGGGCGCCGTTGGAGACGCCGGTGAGGGGCATGACCACCACCTCCCGGATGGAGTTGACGATGGTCATGACCCCTACGTAGAGGTCGCCGCCCCAGGTCTGGAGGGTGGCGTTGCACACCACCTGGACCAGGCTGTTGGTGAGGTTGACGAAAAAGCCCGCCAGGCCCAGGGAGAGGATGCGCTTCACCCGCCGGGAGGTGAGGACCATCCGGCTCAGCCGCAGGCGCAGGATGGCCTTTTTCCCGGTGAGGAAATGGAGGACCCACACCGCCGAACAGCCCTGGGCCAAAATGGTGGCCAGGGCCGCCCCCTGGACCCCCAGGTCCAGGACAAAGATAAAGATGGGGTCCAGCACGATGTTGACCACCGCCCCCAGGCCCACCGTCATCATGCCGGTCTTGGCGAAGCCCTGGGAGTTGATGAAGGGGTTGAGGCCCAGGCTCACCATGACGAAAATGGTGCCCAGGAGGTAGATGGTGAGATAGGCGTCGGCGTAGGGGAAGGTGGCGTCGCTGGCCCCGAAGAGGTAGAGCATGGGCTTTTTGATGAGGAGGCAGACCGCTGTGGCCAGCACGCCCAGGATGAGGAGGAGGGTGAAGGAGTTGCCCATGACGTACTCGGCCTCCTCGTTCTCCCCCTTGCCCCGGTAGATGGAGCACAAGGGGGCGCCGCCCATGCCGCAGAGGTTGGCAAAGCCCATGAGGATGGAGATGATGGGCATAGTGAGGCCCAAGCCGGTGAGAGCCAAATGGCCCGGCAGACGGCCCAGGTACATCCGGTCCACCACGCTGTAAAGGACGTTGATGAGCTGAGCCATGGTCATGGGGGCGGCCAGGGACAGGATGGTCTTTGGGATGCTCCCTTTGGAAAAATCGTTTCTCTGCTGTGCCATCCCGGCCTCTCCTCCTTGTGCAACGTCCCATTTGGGACTATACTGTAAGCGGAAGCACACCCGCCTGCGGGTGAAAAATTCATGTAAAAATTATTATAGTACAAAATCCGGGCGGACACAACTGTCGTGCGGCACAAAAAGCGCCGTCCCGCCCCGCGGCATTTGAGAAAAGAGGGTATGCAAATGGACATCTTGTTGGAGCAGGCCACGGCCCTTCTCCCCGAACTGAAGGCCCTGAAGGAGGACCTCCACCGCCACCCGGAGCTGAGCTGGCGGGAAAGGCGCACCACCGCCCTTTTGAGGGAACGGCTCGCCGCCCTGGGCCTGGAGCTCATCGACCTGGGCATGGAGACCGGCTGCGCCGCCCTCCTCCGGGGCGGGAGGCCGGGGCCCACCGTGGCCCTCCGGGCCGACATCGACGCCATCGTCCAGGAGACCCCGGAGGAGGGGGAGGTGGTGTCGGAGGCGCCCGGCGTCATGCACGCCTGCGGCCACGACTTCCATACCGCCGGACTCTATGGGGCCGCCCGCCTGCTCTCCGCCATGCGGGATGGGCTGGCCGGAAACGTGGCCTTTCTCTTCCAGCCCGCCGAGGAGACCACCGGCGGGGCCCGGGCCATGCTGGCCCACGGCCTGTGGGAAAAGCTGCCCGCCAAACCGGCCTGCGTCTTTGGCCTCCACAACCGGCCCCAGCTCCCCACGGGAACGGTGGCCGTCCAGGAGGGGCCCCTCATGTCGGAGAAGGCCAACTTCACCGTCGTCCTCCACGGCCGCACCGGCCACGGCGGCACTCCTCAAAAGTGCGTGGACGTCATCGTCCCGGCGGCGGCCATCGTCCAGGCCGTCCAATCCATCGTCAGCCGCAACACCGCCCCGGAGGACCCCCTGGTGTGCGCCGTCTGCTCCATCCACGCCGGAACCCCGGAGAACTTCGCCCCCGACCTCCTCACCATGACGGGGAGCATCCGGGCCTTCTCCCATGAGACCAGGATGATGGCCCAGACACGGCTGGAAGCCATCGTCCGGGACATCTCCGCCGCCTACGGCTGTACCAGTGACTTCGACTGCCGGGAGGCCGCCCCCCTCCTCTCCAACTCCCCCGCCATGACCGCCCTGGCCCGGCGGGCGGCGGCCTCGGTGCTGGGGGAGGACCACATCGTGGGCGCCGCCCCGGAGATGAGCTCGGAGGATTTCCCGGAATTCGGCCGGGAGGTCCCTTACTTCTTCTACTGGCTGGGCTCCGGCTTTCCGGACCGGGAGAACGCCGGCTGGCACAGCCCCAAATTCCGCACCGACGATTCCGCCCTGCCCATCGCCGCCGCCCTGCTGGCCCGCTCCGCCCTGGAGGGGCTGGCCTGGACGCCATAGAGGGAGAAAAACCGGCCCGGCGCTCATTTGAGAGCGCCGGGCTGGCCGCTTTTCATCAGGGTCCATGAACGTTTCTTTCGCCTGCTTTTCTTTTCAAAGAAAAGCAGAGCGAGACTGCGGAAAGAGTGGCACTACGTAAAACAAGCCACGGGGGAAAAGTGTGAAAGGGGGTCAGGACTGCCGGTGGCAGTCCTGATGCCTTCGGGCGAAGCCACACTGGAACAGGTGAGCCCCCACTTTCGCGTGCAGTCAGGAACCTTTTCGATGAAATCGAAAAGGTCAGCAGCTTGTCGAAAAAGCCCAACTTGGCTTTTTCGACAAGCTGGTCAGATGCGCTTCCAGACGGCGCCGCCGGGCACGTCGGTGACCTCGACGCCCATGGCCTTGAGCTGGTCGCGGATGGCGTCGGCCTCGGCGAAGTTCTTGGTCTTCTTGGCCTCGCCCCGGCGGAGGACCAGGGCGTCGATCTCGGCGTCCCCCTCGCCGGTGACGGTGTAGCCGCCGGCGGAGGCGGTGGTGGTGGCCTTGGCCTGCTCCGCCCGCTTGGCCTCGGCCTTTTTCAGCAGGTCCAGCCCCAGCACCTGGTCGAACCTGCCCGTCAGGGCCAGCTTGTCGGCGTCGGAGAGGTCCTTGGCCTTGAGGACGTCGTAGAGCCGGGTGACGCCCAGGGAGGTGTTGAGGTCGTTGCCCAGGGCCTCCTTGAAGGCGTCGTCGTACTTGGCCATGGCGGCCTCGTCGGCGGTCCCCTCCGTCTTGAGGGCGGCCACCCGGCCCACCAGCTTCTCGTAGGCGGCCTTGGCGTTGTCCAGGTTCTCGTAGGAGAATACCAGGGCCTTCCGGTAGTGGGACTGGAGGCAGAAGAGGCGGTAGACCAGGGGGTCGTAGCCCTTCTCCTCCAGGGTGGAGACGGTGGTGAACTCCCCCTTGGACTTGCTCATCTTGCCGCCGGTGGTGTCCAGGTGGGCGATGTGGACCCAGTACCTGCACCAGGGGTGGCCCAGATAGGCCTCGGACTGGGCGATCTCATTGGTGTGGTGGGGGAAGGCGTTGTCCACGCCGCCGCAGTGGATGTCCAGGTACTCCCCCAGATATTTCATGGAGATGCAGGAGCACTCGATGTGCCAGCCGGGGTAGCCCACTCCCCAGGGGGAATCCCACTTGAGGGCCTGGTCCTCGAACTTGCTCTTGGTGAACCAGAGGACGAAGTCGGTCTTGTTCCGCTTGTTCTCGTCGGCCTCCACGCCCTCCCGGACGCCCACCGCCAGGTCCTCCTCGTCGTGGTCGTTAAAGACGTAGTAGTGGTCCAGCTTGGAGGTGTCGAAGTAGACGTTGCCGCCGGCGAAGTAGGCGTAGCCGGTGTCCATGAGCTTGGTGATGACCTTGATATAGCTGTCGATCATGCCGGTGGCAGGCTGGACCACGTCGGGGTACTTGATGTTGAGCTTCCTGCAGTCGGCGAAGAAGGCGTCGGTGTAGAACTGGGCGATCTCCATGACGGTCTTGTGCTCCCGCTGGGCCCCCTTGAGCATCTTGTCCTCGCCGGTGTCGGCGTCGGAGGACAGATGGCCCACGTCGGTGATGTTCATGACCCGGGTAACGTCGTAGCCGTCGTACCGGAGGAACTTCTCCAGCACGTCCTCCATGAGGTAGCTGCGCAGGTTGCCGATGTGGGCGAAGTGGTAGACGGTGGGGCCGCAGGTGTACATGCTCACCTTGCCGGGGGTATGGGGGACGAAGTCCTCCCGGGTGTGGGAGGCGGAATTGTAGAGTTTCATGCTTCTAGCTCCTATTCTTCAAACATTTTCCGCTCTGTGTTGCTCGTCGATATATTTCTCCAGCCACTCCAGCCGGGAGGAGAGGGCCTGGAGCTCCTTCTGCACCGGGTCGGTGACGTGGATCTGGTCCACGGAGGAGGCGTAGTCCACCTTTTCCCCGGCGATGCGGACCACCCGGGCGGGGACGCCCACGGCGGTGGCCTCCGGGGGGATCTCGGTGAGGACCACGGCGTTGGCGGCGATGCGGGCGCCGTCCCCCACCTTAAAGGGCCCCAGCACCTTGGCCCCGGCGGAGACCATCACGTTGTTGCCCAGGGTGGGGTGGCGCTTGCCCTGGTCCTTGCCGGTGCCGCCCAGGGTGACCCCGTGGTAGATGAGGCAGTCGTCCCCGATCTCGGTGGTCTCGCCGATGACGATGCCCATGCCGTGGTCGATGACGAAGCGGCGGCCGATCCGCGCGCCGGGATGGATCTCAATGCCGGTGAGGTGCCGGGCCAGCTGGGAATTGAGGCGGGCCAGGAAAAAGCACTTGTGCCGGTAGAGCCAGTGGGACACCCGGTGGAAGATGAGGGCGTGGACGCCGGGATAGAGGAGAAAGATCTCCAGCTTGCTCCGGGCCGCCGGGTCTCGGGCCTGATATGCGCCCAGGGTCTCAGATAGTCGTTTGAACATGGGGTACCTCCCGTTCTGGGGGGGACCGCAGGGGGACGCGAAAAGCGCCTCCCATGCCCGAAGGCATGAGAGGCGCCGTATCCACGCACGCGGTTCCACTCTCGTTTCTCGCTCATGGGCCGGTAACGGGGCCAGCCGTGGGGCATTACGCCCCCGCGCTCCCGGATGCACTTCACACGGGACTGCCGTGGGACCGCTTTCAGCCGGTGACGGTCCCTCTCTTTCCGGTGTGCCCCCCGCGCTACTCTTTCCGTTCCTCGCGCCGGTTTCTCCTATGTCTCTAGTATATTATCATCCCCGCCCGGCGGTGTCAAGTCCCGCCCCCGCCCGGGCCCGGCCAAACTTTTGCCGGCCCGAGCCACCCCTTGACCCGGCTCGGGCGGTCTATGGCAAGCCCGGCATTCCTGCCGGCCGGCCTACCAAAGCCGCAGGCGGCGAAACGCGCCGCAGCCCATGCTGCCGTAAGAGCGGTCCTCCGCAGCGGCAGAAATGACGTCCCGAAAGGCATGCCAGGGGTGAGGGCCGTAGCAGTCGGCATCCGCCGAACCGCATCGGGCAATGGTTCCTTCCCCCATGGCGGAATAGACCTTCTCGATCTCCCACTGCGCCGGCATGGAGAACACCACATTGCCCAGGGGATCAAAGCCGAAAAAGAAAAACACACAGTCTGAGTACCGCCGGAGGAAGGCCCGCTCGATCCGAAATCCCTGGAGGGCAAGTTCCGCTTCCAAGCCGTTCCATGGCACATCGGCACGGAAGAACACCGGGGATGTCCGGAAGGGACCTAGGCGGTGATATTGCGCGTAGTCATCCAAATAGAGACAGACCACGCCGGAATAAGCATTGAGCAGATGGCGGAGATCCTCCAGGTCCGCGGCATAGGCATCGCTGAAGGTTCGCCCGGCATGGGTATCCGTGAACCGTAGGACTGCGGAGCGTGGACTGGAAGGGAGGGTCTGATAGATCTCGGGGGAGAACAGAAGCTCCGGCTCCAAAAAGATGTAGAGAACATTGCGCTCCGAACGGAAAATAGGGGGCTCATTCGTATGAAGCTCGAAACGGGGCTCCAGGGCGCCGGGAATGACGCAGTCGGACAGGGAGAGGCGGAAGGAAGTCTCCAGATTCTCCGCCGTAGGCGCGGGATAGGGCGCGGCACTGAGGCGCTGGAGATTGCCCAGCAGGAGAGCCTGAAGCATGGGCCTGGACGGAAAGGCGGCGGCCATCCGCCGGAAGAACCGTTTCATGGACCGGGTGGAAAGCGGCGTGCAGGAGAGCCCAGCCTCCCTGGCCAGACGCTTCTCGGTGATGCATTCCGGTGGATCACGTTGGAGCAGGGAGGAGAACGCCTGGAGGAGGAGCGCCAGACGGTGATCGGGGTAAACGTCCTCCGGGCGGGAGAGCATGAGGGACTGAAGCTGCGGAAGGCGCTCAAAGCCGCAGTCCAGCAGCGGGGCCGCCTCAATTTCGGCAGCCATGAGAAAGAGGCGGTCCGGGAAGATCGGACATCGGGCGGCCAGGTCGTATTGGCGGAGAATGGGCTCCAGGCGCTCCATATGGTAGCGGCTGTATCGCAGTTTCTGAATTTAGCGCAACTGCCAGTTGACCGTGGCGCGCACATACCTTATGCTGGTCATGCTTTTGGTTTTGTTGCACACCTCAATTTTCAGCAAAAAGGAGAGCTTTGGAACCCCTAAAGAGGGGTTCTAAAGCTCTCCTTTTGTTGATGGGCTTATTTTGCAACGCGCCCCCCGAGGAAGCCCCTCCGGGAAACGTGGGTATCTTACTCGGCGTCCTGCATGGCCTTGGCCGCCTCGATGGCCTTCTCCTGGGCGGCAGGAGGGGCTTCCTCGTAGCGGACGAAGTGATAGGTGAAGGAGCCTCTGGACTGGGTGATGGAGCGCAGGTCGATGGCGTAGGAGGTCATCTCGCCCATGGGGACCTCGGCCTCCACGATCTGGTTGCCGTCGTGGTCGGGATTCATGCCCATGATGCGGCCCCGGCGCTTGTTGAGGTCGCCGATGACGTCGCCCATGTAGCTGTCGGGGATGGTGACCTTCAGCTCGCCGATGGGCTCCAGCAGCACCGGGTTGGCCTGGGCCAGGGCGGCCTTGTAGGCCAGCTGGGCGGCCGTCTTGAAGGCCATTTCGGAGGAGTCCACGGGGTGGTAGGAGCCATCGTACAGGGTGGCCTTCAGGTACACCACGGGATAACCCGCCAGCACGCCGTGCTGGACGGCCTCCCGG
>DXDV01000229.1 GCA_019115345.1 Candidatus Intestinimonas stercorigallinarum
TGCCGGCCAGGGCCTCCTGCTCCGTCAGGTCCCGGCCCTCCGCCGCTCCGGCAGTGCCCAGGCACAGCGCCAGGCACAGCAGGGCGCTCAGCGCCGCTCTGATCCTTCCTCTCATTTGATGCACCTCCATAGTTTCATGGTCCCGGCTCCCGTTGAGCTGCTCTCTGCCATTATATCGCGTTTATACTTGTTTTTGTGACAAGAAGCGGGAAAAATTTTCATTTTATGAGGAAAACCGGCCGGTCCTTTGAAAGACCGGCCGGTTTTTGTTATCTTTTCCTGTTTCTTGTAAGTGCTCACGCCTGGTGGTCCAGGCTGGGGAGGATGAACTCCACCTCCTGGTGGGGACGGGGGATCACATGGACGCTCACCAGCTCGCCCACCCGCTCGGCGGCGGCGGTGCCGGCGTCGGTGGCCGCCTTGACGGCCCCCACGTCTCCCCGGACCATCACGGTCACCAGGCCGCTGCCCACATGGACCTTGCCGATGAGGGTGACGTTGGCGGCCTTGACCATGGCGTCGGCGGCCTCGATGGAGCCCACCAGGCCGCGGGTCTCGATCATGCCGAGGGCTTGTGTTCCGATCATCGTTATCCGCTCCTGTTCGTTTCAGAATTTCCGGCGCGGTCTCGCGCCGCTCAGACCTTCAGGTCCAGACCGGAGGCCTTCTCCTTGAGCATGCGCAGGCACAGCTCGGCGATGAAGGCGCCGGCCTCGGTGGGGGTGGTGCCTCCCCGGTGGATGTTGGAGACCACGGTGCGGCTGGCTTCGGGGATGCCGATGTAGCCGCCGTAGGTCATGTAGGCCGACATGGACTCGCCGGTGGCCAGGCCGGGCCGCTCCCCCAGGAGGATGACGGTGACCTTAGCCCCCAGGGCCTCGGTGACGGCGTCCATGGCGCCCACTCGTCCGTACTTGATGAAGAAGGGGGTGCCCACGGTGGCGCCGCTGGCCTTGAGTCCCTGGAGGATGGCGGGGAGGACGTCCAGAAGGTTGGCGGTGATGGAGGTGCTGGAGAGGCCGTCGGAGGCCACGATCTGGATGTCGGGGTTCAAAACGCAGCGCTTGCGCAGCTCGGCCACGGTCTCGTCGGAGAAGCGGCGGCCCAGGTCGGGGCGGGTGAGGTAGGTGTCCTTGCTGTCACAGAGGGTCTGGACGGTGAAGAGCCCCGCCTTCTCCAGCAGGTCCTCGGGCACGTCGGTAAAGACGGCGTCCATGGCCACGGCGTGGTCGGCCCGGAAGCGCAGGAAGGTGTTGGTGCGGTAGCGGGGGCCCGCCCGCCACACCCCCAGCCGGGCCACGGTCTGGGACCGCAGGAGGCGGTATTCCTCCTCATTGGCGGGGTCGGGCACGTCCAGCACCTGGCGGTAGTCCACGGCGGAGAGGTCGGGGACCTCCCCAGGCTCCACCTGGGGGGCGGCGGCGGAGGCGCGTCCCTGTCCCTCCTCGCCCACCATCTCGGTGATGGTCTTGAGGATGATCTCTTTCAGTTGGGCTTCGTTCATGGCTCTTCCCTCCTTCTCACTTCAGGAAAATGGACGCGTCGCCGGCCCGGGCGGTGAGGCGTCCCCGCTCGTCCATCAGGTCCAGCTTCATCATCCACTGGTGGAACTCCGGAGCGGGCAGGCGGTGGGTGAGCTCCCGGAGGGTGGCGTCGTCGTGGAAGCTGGTGTCCTGGTAGGAGAGCATCACGTCATCCCCCACCGGCACGCCCATATAGTAGTTGGCGCCCGCCATGGCCAGCAGGGCGGTGGCCATCTCCTGGTCGTCCTGGGTGATGGAGGTGTGGTTGGTGTAGCAGGGGGCCATGCCCATGGGCAGGCCGATGAGCTTGCCCATGAAGTGGTCCTCCAGGTTGGCCCGGATCATCTCCTTGCCGTCGTAGAGGGTCTCGGGGCCGATGAAGCCGGAGACGTTGTTGACCATGAAGGGGTCAAAGAAGCGGCCGAAGCCGTAGGTCCGGGCCTCCAGGGTCATCTCGTCCACCCCCTCGTCGGCGCCGATGGACACCTCGGAGCCCTGACCGGTCTCGAAGTAGAGGAGGTTGGGCCCCAGGCCGGTGCAGGAGGCCCGGGCCAGGGCGTAGGCCTCCTCCAGCAGGGCGCGGCTGACGCCGAAGTTCTCATTGGCCGCCTGGGTGCCGGCGATGGACTGGAAGAACATGGACAGCGGCGCTCCCCGGCGTACTGCCTCCATCTGGGTGGTGATGTGGGAGAGGACGGTGATCTGGGTGGGGATGGCGTTCTTCTTCACCAGGTCCCACAGGCCGTCGGCGATGCGCTTGGTGTTCTCGGCGTCGTCGTTCACCGGGTTGATGCCCAGGCAGGCGTCGCCGGAGCCGTAGGACAGGCCCTCCATGACCCCCAGGAGGATGGTGGGCACGTCGTCGGTGGGGCTGTTGGTCTGGCAGCGGTAGGACAGGGTGCCGGGCAGGCCGATCTGGGTGATGCACTTGGTGGGCCGGACGATCTTGCTGGCCCCGTACACCAGGTCCATGGCCGACATGATCTTGGCCACGGCGGCCACCACCTCGCCGGTGAAGGCCCGGCTGGCCCGGCAGAGCTCCTCGGTGGTGGTCCTGTGGTCCAGGACCCA
>DXDV01000230.1 GCA_019115345.1 Candidatus Intestinimonas stercorigallinarum
CGTGGGCGCCATCAGCGAGAGCGACGTGATGCTGGCCGCCACCTCCAAGGCCATCATCGTGGGCTTCAACGTCCGCCCCGACGCCGCCGCCCGGGACAGCGCCGCCCGCAGCAATGTGGATATGCGGATGTACCGGGTCATCTACGACGCCATCAACGAGATCGAGGCCGCCATGAAGGGCATGCTCTCCCCCAAGTTCAAGGAGGTGGACCTGGGCCGGGCCGAGGTCCGCAACGTGTTCCGCATCACCGGCGTGGGCATGGTGGCCGGCTGCTACGTCACCGAGGGCAAGATGCAGCGGGGCGCCCAGATGCGCCTGCTCCGGGACAACATCGTCATCTACGACGGCGCCATCGCCTCCCTCCAGCGCTTCAAGGACAGCGTGAAGGAGGTCGCCACCGGCTACGAGTGCGGCATTACCTTCGAGAAATTCCAGGACATCAAGGAAGGCGACATCGTCGAGGCTTACCTGATGGAGCAGATCGAGGTCTGATGCCGCAGGAGTGCCCGCGCAGCGGGCCGGCGCATTTGCGCCGTACAAGCGTTTTGCCGGCGGCAAAACCTTGGCGCAGGGCGAATTCATTTCGCCCGAGCATGTGAAATATCCGGGGTACCCGCGGGATGGAACATCCCGTGGGGGTGTGCGGCATTACCTTCGAGAAGTTCCAGGACATCAAGGAAGGCGACATCGTGGAAGCCTACCTCATGGAACAAATTGAGGTCTGATCCTCCACCGGACGGAAAGACCAAACGAAACACAATCAAACAGACCCGTTCCATCCCCAAGTCATTTGAGGAGGGGACGGGTCTGTGCGCTTGATAGGAGAAATTTATGGCAAGCAATCGCATCGGACGCATCAACGAGGAGATCCAGCGGGAGCTCTCCGCCCTGATCCGGACCGTGAAGGACCCCCGGGTCCACGGCCTGGTGTCCATCACGGCGGTGGAGACCGCCCCCGACCTGCGCTACGCCAAGGTCTACGTGAGCGTGCTGGACAAGAGCGACGTCAAGGAAGTGGTGAAGGGTCTCAGATCCGCCGGCGGCTATCTGCGCCGGGAGCTGGGCCAGGCCCTTCAGCTCCGGTACACCCCGGAGCTCACCTTTGTGGCAGATGACTCCATCGCCGAGGGCGCCCATATTCTGGAGCTGATCGAAAAGCTGGACAAGTGAGGTGCCCCCTATGGAGTACAGAGAAGCGGCGGCGCTGCTGCTGCGGCAAGACGACATCCTCATCCTGACCCACAAGCGCCCCGACGGGGACACCATCGGCTGCGCCGTGGGTCTGTGTCAGGCCCTGCGGGAGCAGGGCAAAACGGCCTGGGTCCTCCCCAATGAGGACGCCACCAGCCTTTTTACCCCCTACCTGGAGGGCTATCTGGCCCCCGAGGACTTTGCCCCCGCCTATGTGGTGGCGGTGGACATCGCCGGGCGGCAGCTCTTCACCCCGGCGGGAGAGGTCTACCTGGAGCGGGGCATCGACCTGACCATCGACCACCACCCCTCTCAGGAGTACTACGCGGCGGAGACCTGCCTGGACGCCGGGCGGGCGGCCTGCGGCGAGCTCATCTACGACCTGGTCCGCCAGTGGGGGCCGGTCTCCCCCCGGACGGCCCTGCCCCTCTACGTGGCGGTGTCCACCGACACGGGCTGCTTCATGTACAGCAACACCACCCCGGAGACCCACCGGGTGGCCGCCCACCTGATGGAGACCGGCATCGACTTCCAGACGGCCAACAAGCGCCACTTCCGCACCAAGAGCCTGAAGCGGCTGAAGCTGGAGTCCCTCATCGTGGAGACCATGGACCTCCACGACGGCGGAGCCATCGCCATCGCCGCCATCTCCCTGGCCGACATGGCCCGGCTGGCGGCCACCGAGCGGGACGCCGAGGACATCGCCGCCTTTGTGGGGCAGATGGAGGGGGTCCACACCTCGGTGACCATCCGGGAGCTGGAGGGGGGCGAGTGCAAGCTCTCGGTGCGCACCGACGCCACCCTCAACGCCACCCGGGTCTGCGCCCTGCTGGGGGGCGGCGGTCACGCCGCCGCCGCAGGATGCACGGTGCCCGGCACGGTGGAGGAGGCCAAGACGGCCATTCTGGCCGCCATCCGGAAGGTGCAGACCGATGCCTAACGGAATCCTTGTCATTGATAAGCCCGCCTACTGGACCAGTATGGATGTGTGCACCCCATGGGCGCGGGGCGCCCATGGGGTCCCCGAAGATGATTTGACATCCTCGGCGGAAATGAATTCCGCCTGCGGCAAGGTTTTGCCCAAGGGCAAAACGCTTGGACGGCGCAAATGCGCCGGACCTTGGCGCACGGGAGGGCGGTACCATGCCTAACGGTATTCTGATCATCGACAAGCCGGCGGACTGGACCGCGTCGGAGCGCGCCCTTTTGGAACGCGCCTCCGCAAGCGCGAAGGCGCTTATCCTGACGGGCGGCTCCTCCTTTTCACGGCGCACCCGCGGTGCTGGGCTGCGCCGTGAGGAAGGGAGGTGGTACCATGCCTAACGGAATCCTTGTCATTGATAAGCCCGCTGATTGGACCAGTATGGATGTGTGCGCCAAGGTGCGGGGCATCTTCCACGAAAAGCGGGTGGGCCACGCCGGTACCCTGGACCCCATGGCCACCGGCGTTCTGCCCGTGTTCATCGGCCGGGCCACCCGGGCGGTGGAGTTTGCGTCTGAATCCGAAAAGGAATATATTGCGGAGCTTAAACTGGGCGTTAGCACAAATACCCAGGATACCACCGGCCAGGTGCTCGAGGAGCGGCCGGTGACGGTGGACCGGGAAGCGGTGCTGGCGGTGCTGGACCGGTTCCGTGGGGACATCCAACAGATCCCCCCCATGTACTCCGCCATCAAGCGGAACGGCAAAAAGCTCTACGAGCTGGCCCGGAAGGGCCAGGAGGTGGAGCGGGCGGCCCGGCCGGTGCGCATCCACGCGCTGGAGCTGCTGGAGGCTTCCGGCCCGGCGGACTACCGCCTCCGGGTCCGCTGCTCCAAGGGGACCTACGTCCGCACCCTGTGCCACGACATCGGAGCGGCCCTGGGCTGCGGCGGCTGCATGGGGGCCCTGCGCCGGACCATGGCCGCCGGGTTTTCCCTGGCCGACGCGGTGACCCTGGAGGCCGTCCAGGCCGCCGCCGGCCGGGGGGAGGCCGAGGGCCTGCTGCTGCCGGTGGACGCCTACTTCGCCGGACGGCCCGACCTGCTCCTGAAGCCGGAGGCGGAGAAGAAGCTCCGCAACGGCATGACCCTGGTGATACCCGCCCTGGAGGATGGAGAGTACCGGGTCTACGGCGGTGACCGGACCTTCCTGGCCCTGTGCCGGGCGGAGCGGGGCAGGCTCAGCACCATCAAGAGCTTTTTCCCGGTGTGAGACCGGGAGAGGAAAGAGAGAGGATACCCGTGAACGAGATGAAACGAGCCATCGCCCTGGGCTTTTTTGACGGGGTGCACGTGGGCCACGGCGCTCTTTTGAGCCAGGTGGGAGCGGTGGCGGCCCAGAAGGGGCTGATCCCCACCGCCTTCACCTTCGACGCCCATCCGGGCAGCCGGATCACCGGGGCGGTGACCCCCCTCATCAACTCCCCCGCCGACCGGGCCGAGCTGATGCGGCGGCTTTACGGCATCCAGGAGGTCATTGTGGCCCACTTCGACAGCATGATGCGGATGGACTGGCGGGACTTCGTCACCGACTATCTGGTGCGGGACCACCAGGCCGCCCACGTGGTGGCCGGCCACGACTTCCACTTCGGCTACAAGGGGGAGGGCAATCCCCAGCGCCTCCAGGAGCTGTGCGACCGGCTGGGGGTGGGCTGCGACATCATCCCCAAGGTGGAGAAGGAGGGGATCACCGTCTCCTCCACCTATATCCGCACCCTCATCGCCCAGGGGGAGATGGAGCGGGCCATGGAATTTCTGGGTCACCCCCACGTCCTCACCGACCGGGTGAGCCACGGCAAGAAGCTGGGCTCCACGCTGGGCTTCCCCACGGTGAACCTCCGCTTCCCGGAGGGGGTGCTGGTGCCCGCCCACGGGGTGTACGTCACCCGGGTGTGGTTTGAAAACGGGGACAGCCGCCCCGCCGTCACCAACATCGGGGTCCGTCCCACGGTGGACGACGGGGACCGGGTCAGCGTGGAGGGCTATATCCTGGACTTCTCCGGGGACCTCTACGGGCAGACCATCCGAATGGAATTTTATAAGAAGCTGCGGGGGGAGCGGAAGTTCCCCTCCCTGGAGGCCCTCCGGGCGGAAGTCATGCGCAACGCGGAGGAGACCCGGGAATTTTTCCATACCAGCTGAGCGAAAATCAGAGTGAGAGGAAGGGACCGCCGATGCGATACAAAAAGATGTATCTGCTGCTTCTGGTTTATGTACTGGCTCTGGCCCTGGCGGGCTTGATGTTCGACGACCCTGCCAACATCCTTCCGGGATTGTGGAAAATCGTCACCACGCAGGATGTGCTCATCACCGACTACGTGGAGATCGCCGGACCGGGGGCGGCCTTCATGAACTCCGCTCTGGTGACCCTCATCAGCGTGGGGCTGCTCTTCCTCTGCAAGGACCCCCTCAACGGCTTTTCCATCACCGAGATGGGGCTGATGTCGGGGTTTGCCCTCTTCGGAAAAAACTTCGTCAACATCTGGCCCATCATTCTGGGCACCTGGCTCTACGCCAAGCTCCAGAAGGAGCCCTTCGGCAAGTATACCTCGGTGGCCCTGCTGGCCACCGCCCTGGCGCCCCTGGTGAGCTTCATGGGCTTTGGGAGCCCCATGTCTCATCCCTTGGGGGGGCTCCTCATGGGCATGCTCATCGGTATGGTGCTCCCGCCCCTGTCGGCCTACACCTACAAGGTGCAAAACGGCATGAACCTCTACAACATGGGCTTCGCCTGCGGCCTGCTGGCCATGATGCTGGTGCCCATCCTCACCGCCCTGGGGAACGCGCCCAGCAGCGTGCTCTACTGGGCCGACGGCTATAACCTCCCCTTCGGCCTGGCTCTGACGGCCCTGTGTCTGGTGCTCATCGTGTGCGGACTCTTCTTCTCCGGCCGTCCGCCCTGGGCGGCCTGGGCGGGCTACCGCCGGCTCCTCACCAGCTCCGGCCGGGCCCCCAGCGACTTCCTGCGGATGGTGGGGAGCGGCCCCACCCTCATCAACATGGGGGTCAACGGCCTGCTCTCCACCGGGTACATCCTGCTGGTGGACGGGGAGCTCAACGGGCCCACCATCGGCGGCATCCTCACCATCATCGGCTTTTCGGCTTACGGCAAGCACGCCAGGAACATCCTCCCCGTCATGGGGGGCGTGCTTTTGGGCGGCCTCTTCATGCACTACGACGTCAACGCCCCCGCCCTCCAGCTGGCCGCCCTCTTCGGCACCACCCTGGCCCCCTTCGCCGGGGTCTTTGGCTGGCCGGCGGGCGTGCTGGCCGGCTTCCTCCACTCGGCGGTGGTCCTCCAGGCGGGCTATGTGCTGGGCGGCGTCAACCTCTACAACAACGGCTTCTCCGGGGGCCTCATCGCCATCGTCCTCTTCCCCCTCATCACGGCCATCTTCCGGCACCGGAAGCCGGAGCTCACCCCCCGGGACCTCTTCGAGGTCTTTCAGGAGGACAAGCCCGCCCCCATGGAGCGGGACCTGCCCCCCGACGAGCGGGAGCCGGAGGGGGAGCCCTTCCCCGCCATCCAGAAGGAGGAGGACGCCGCCGCCCCAAGCAGAAAATAGAAAGAGAAAACAGATCCCGCTGCCGTTCCGCCCTCTCCAGGCGGAACGGCAGCGGGATCTTTATTATGTGCTGGCAGACCGGCGGTCCAGCCGGAGGACCAGGGCGGTGCGGTCGTCGGCGGGACCATCGGGCCCCGTCTGGGCCTCCGCCAGGGTCCGGGCCAGGTCCTTGGGCCGCGCTCCGTCGAAGGCGGCCAGGGCGTCCCGGAGCCACTGGTCGTCCCGGGCCTCCGCCACCCCGTCGCTGACCAGCACCACCAGGTCCCCCGGCTCCAGCTGGAGGCGGGTGAGGTCTGGGGCGGTCCGCTCCCCGTCGGTGAGCCCGGCGGGGAGGGCGGCGCCGGTGATGCGGCTCACGGAGCTCCCGCGGCGCAGATAGGTGGGGGCGGCCCCGTACTTGTAGAGGGCGGCGGCGCCGGTGAAAAGGTCCAGCTCCAGCAGGTCCACGGTGGTGAAGCCCCCCTCCTCCTCGCAGCGGAGAGCCAGGGCGGCGTTGAGGGTGCGCAGGGCGGTGTCGGCCTGGACCCCCGCCCGCAGGAACTGCTCCAGCAGCCGGACGGCCAGCTTGCTCTCCCGGCTGGCGGCGGGGCCGCTGCCCATGCCGTCGCACAGCATGACATAGAGAAGGCCCTCCGGGGTGCGGAGGAGGCCGCCGGCGTCCCCGCTCACCGTCTCGCCCCCCTTCTGCCGGGCGGCCGCCCCCATGACGGCCTGGAGGGGCTCGGCCTGGGTAAAGACCAGGTGCTCCCCGGTCCCCACGGGGGCCTCCTCCGCCGCCGGGTGGAGGGGAAGGCCCAGCAGCTGGGAGAGGGCGGCCCGCTCCTCCTCCTGCCGGAGGGGGGAGAGGTCGGGCCCTGCCACCTCGCAGCGCAGGTGGCCGGCCTGGTCGTAGTAGACCCAGGCGTCTCCCTCCAGCCCCAGGGCGGTGAGGTGGCGGCGCAGCCGCTTTTCCCGGACCGGGTCGGGGGTGAGAGGGGCGGAGAGCTCCGCCGCCGCCTGGCCCAGCAGGCCGGAGAGGGTGCCGTACTGCCGGAAGACGGCGGCCCGGTTCTCCTGGAGCCGGCTCTGGTACTGCCGCCGGCACAGGGCGGCGGTGAGGGCCTCGTTGGCGGCGGCGAGGAACTGGGGAAAGTGGAGGCAGCGGCTGGTGAAGTGCTGGGGGAAGTCTCCGGCCTCCCCCCGGCCCCGCTCCGCCATGGCGGGGAGGGCGTCGTTGAGGGCGTTGAAGGTGGTGTTGTAGTCCCGCTGCCAGCAGGCGTCCCGGAGGGCGCACCGGCGGCAGACCTGGTCGGCGGCCCGGTCAAAGACGGAGGAGAGGTCCTCGTCGTTGGGGGCGCTCCCCCGGAAGCTCCCCCGCATGGACTCGTAGAGGGTGCGGAAGGCCTCGGCGGTGTGGGTCAGCCGGTCCCGGACGTAGGCGGCGGCCCGGTCGGCGGTGCCGGGGGCGCCCTCCCGGCTCAGCCGGGCCCGGACCTTGCGGAGGAGCTGCTCCGGCAGCAGGAGGAAGAGGACGGAGGCGGTAAAGACCTCGTAGAGGAGGGGGAGCTGGGCGCTCCCCTGCCAGGCCCAGAGGACCACCACCGCGTTGGTGAGGACGTAGACGGCGGCGCAGCCTGTCCGGCTCCGGCCCTGAAAGACCCCGGTCACCAGTCCGGCGCAGCCATAGCACACCGAGCAGGACCAGTCCCCGCCGCCCCGGGCCAGGTCCATGCTCACCCCGGCGGCCACCCCGGCGGCGGCCCCCAGGCCCAGTCCGCCCTGGGAGGCAAAGACCATCACCGCCAGGGCGGAGAGCACCCGGCCGGCGGAGAGCAGGTCCCCCAGCAGGGTGAGCTGGGCCAGGGAGATGAGGACGGTGCTCCCCAGGATGAAGAGGCTGGCCAGCTGCCGGGCGGTGAGCTCCCCATCCTCCCGGGGGGAGAGCCAGGGGGAGAAGGCGGTGCGGTAGAAGTAGACGCAGGCCCCGGAGAGGAGCAGCTCGGTGAGAAAAAAGACCACGCTGGCGATGGTCCAGCCCCCCTCTCCCAGATAGACGAAGCCGGTGGCGCCGGTGAGCAGGGCGGCCACCACCGGCATGAACCAGCTCCGGCGGTAGAGCTTGATGTCAAAGAAGGCGAAGGCCACCGAGAAGATGAGGATGGCCGCCGCCACATACCGCAGCCCCTCGGCCAGCCCCCGGAAGGAGAGGTAGCCGAAGCAGGCCCCCAGCAGGGCGGCAAAGCCCCCCAGCCCCGAGCCGGAGCAGCCCACCATGGACAGGCCGAAGGGGGCGCAGCCGTCCAGGATCTCCGCCCCCGCCAGCACCCCCGCCAGGGTGAAGCGGATGAGATACTCCGCGCCCCGCACCAGCGCCGGCGCCCGGAGCACCAGCTTTCCCGTCCGGGCCATCTCCTCCCGGGCCCGGGCCGCCCTTGCCTTCAGTCCTACCTTCGCCGCCATGGACGCTCTCCTCCTATGTATCAGGTCGTAGAGACAGTATAATCCATATTATGGGAATAACGAGTCGGAAGGAGGAGGGCGGTTTTGGGGTTTTTCTGGAGCTTTGCGGGGGAGGGCGGCTGTTTCCGCCCCTTGCCCAGGAGGGCCGTTTATGGTATGATAATGTCTGCTGGATCCACCGCAGATCGGGCTGTTCGCGCGGCGGCGGCCGCGCGATTCCAGAAAAACGGCGCAAGAGAGCCGCTTTTACAGCGTTCAGCCTGCGATACGCGGAAGAACTTCGCGAAAGACCGGAGGAAGACCCTTTGAAGATCGGAGACGTGACCATCGACTCCCAGCTGGTGCTGGCCCCCATGGCGGGGGTCACCGACCTGGGATTCCGCACCATCTGCCGCCGCCTGGGGGCGGGCTACACCATCACCGAGATGGTGAGCGCCAAGGCCCTGTGCTATCAGGATAAGAAATCCATCCCGCTGCTGAAGCTGGGGGAGGGGGAGCACCCCGCCGCCGCCCAGATCTTCGGCTCCGACCCGGTGTGCATGGAGGAGGCCGCCGCCATCGCCGGGGAGGTGTCCGGGGCGGACATCATCGACATCAACATGGGCTGTCCCGTCCCCAAGGTGGCCAACGCCGGGGACGGCTCGGGGCTCATGCGCACCCCGGATTTGGCCGTCCGGGTGGCCGAGGCGGTGGTGAAGGGGGCGGGGGGCCGCCCCGTCACCGTGAAAATGCGCCTGGGCTGGGACAAGGGCTCCATCAACTGCGTGGAGCTGGCCAGGGCCATGGAGGAGGCCGGGGTGGCCGCCGTGGCCGTCCACGGCCGCACCCGCAGCCAGCAGTACGCCGGCACGGCCAACTGGGATTACATCCGGGAAGTGAAGGAGGCCCTTCACATCCCCGTGATGGCCAACGGCGACGTCTTTGCCGGCAGGGACGCCGTGCGCATCCTGCGCTGGACCGGGGCCGACGCCGTGATGGTGGGCCGGGGCTGCTTCGGCAACCCCTGGCTCTTCCAGCAGGCCCAGGCCGCCCTGGAGGGCCGGGAGATCCCCCCCCTGCCCCCGCTGGCGGAGCGGTGCGCCGTGGCCATGGAGCAGTTTGCCATCAACGCCGCCCACAAGGGGGAGAAGATCGCCTGCCTGGAGGCCCGAAAGCAGTACTGCTGGTATCTGAAGGGGGTCCCCCACGCGGGCTACTGGAAGGGGCAGATCTGTCACGTGGAGACCATGGTGGACCTGCGGCGGATCACGGCGGGCATCCAGCGGGACCTGAAATGATTTGATGAGGAAGGAAAGGCGGGTGAAGGGTCGCCTTGACGGAACAGGAGCTGGTGGAACGGGCCAAAAGGGGAGACGAGACCGCCTTTGAAGCCCTGGTCACCGACAATGAAAAGCGCATCTACAATCTCTGCCGGCGGCTGGTGGGCAACCCGGAGGACGCCGCTGAGCTGACCCAGGAGGCATTTCTCAACGCCTGGCGGGGCCTGGGCCGGTTCCAGGGGGAGAGCAGCTTCTCCACCTGGCTCTATCGGCTGGCCTCCAACGCCTGCATCGACTTCCTCCGGAAGGAGAAGCGGCGGCAGAGCCTCTCCATGACGGTCTCCCTGGACGACGACGAGGAGGAGCGGCAGGTGGAGCTGCCCGACGAGCGGTACGCCCCCGAGGGGGAGCTGGAGCGGTCGGAGGCCCGGCGGGCGGTGGCGGAGGGGCTGGAAAAACTCACCGCCGAGCACCGGCAGGTGCTGGTCATGCGGGAGCTGAACGGCTTGAGCTACGCCGAGATCGGCGCGGTCCTGGGGCTGGAGGAGGGGACGGTGAAGTCCCGGATCGCCCGGGCCCGGAACGCCCTGCGAAAAGTTTTGACGGAACAGGGGAACTTTTTCAGCGAGCGCTCGTCTAGAAAGTGACATGAGAACGAAACGAGGAGAGGAGGTGACCTGCCATGTGTGACTGCGAGCGGGCTCTGGAGCTCTTGAGCCTGGAGCTGGACGGCCAGCTGACCCCGGAGGAGAAGGGGGAGCTGGAGGCCCATCTGGCCGGCTGCGGCGAATGCCGCCGGGCGGCGGAGGAGCTGCGGCAGCTCCACACCATCCTGCCCGAGCTGGAGGAGGAGGTGCCCGACGGCCTCCACCAGGCCATCATGGACAGGATCGGGGCGGAAAAGGTGGTCCCCCTCTCC
>DXDV01000231.1 GCA_019115345.1 Candidatus Intestinimonas stercorigallinarum
GAAGGCGGTGGCGAAGGCCAGCACGAAGGCCAGGCCGCCGTATGTCTTCACGGAGCTGGCCAGCATGGGGATCAGGTCCTTCACCTTGATGGAACGGTACACGAACAGGGACACCAGGATGGCATAGAACACGGAGATGCAGGCCGCCTCGGTGGGGGTGAACATACCGGTGTAGATGCCGCCCAGGATGATCAGGGGGCACAGCAGGGCGGGGAAGCTGTCAATGAACAGCCGGCCCAGGCCCATGGCCTTCAGCTCATCCATCTTGGCGTGGATCTTCTGCTTGTCCTCGCCCTTGCGCACGCAGTAGATGACGGCCCAGACCATCATGAACACGCCGATCAGGATGCCGGGCAGCACGCCGGCCAGGAACAGGTTGCCGGTGGACACGCCGGTGGCCAGGGAGTACAGCACGAAGGGGATGGAGGGCGGGATGACCACGCCCAGGCCGCCGGCCACGGCGACCACGCCGGCGCTCCACTGGCGGTCATAGCCCAGAGCCACCATGAAGGGGATGGTCATGGAGCCGACGGCGGCGGTGGTGGCGGGGCCGGAGCCGGAGATGGCGCCGTAGAACAGGCAGGTCACGATGACGGTGCAGGGCAGGCCGCCGGGGAAGTGACCCATGAAGTACGCGAAGAAGTTGAACAGTCTCCGGGAGATGCCGCCCTCGGACATGATGACGCCGCCCAGGATGAACAGGGGCACCGCCAGGATGGGGGTGGAGTTGGCACCGGAGAAGGTGTTGTTGATCAGCTGGGGGATGGAACCGCCGGAATCAACCAGCAGAATGGGGGCCAGAGCGCCCACGATCATACTGGTGGCAATGGGAATCGATACGGCGATACCAACCAGGAAAACGATAAATACCAGCAGTGCTGCCATTACTCGTTCCCTCCTTTCTCGCCCTTGGCCATGGCGGCCTCGTCGGCGGCGTCCTGAATGGTCTGCTCGATGGTGGTGAGCTCACGCTCGTTGAAGTGCATGACGTGGATGACGGCCATCTGGAGCGCGCGGAAGCAGCCCAGCCAATAGCCGATCAGCATCACGGAGTAGACGATCCACATGGGCCACACCATGGCGGTGGAGGTCTCGCCGCTGACCAGGACGTTGTTGACCACTTCGATGCAGAAGTAGCCCAGCACGGCCATACAGGCGGCGTTCACCAGATCGACCAGGATGTTGATGATCTTGTGCAGGCTCTGGGGCAGCAGGTCCATCAGGATGCTCACCCGGAGCATGCTGCCCTTCCGGATGGTGTAGGGCAGGGACAGGAAGACGGTCCAGATCCACATATAGCGGGCGAACTCGTCGGACCAGGTCAGGGGGGTCAGGCCGGGCATCTTCTTGAACACGACCTGAAGCAGGCTGACCACGGAGATGAGGACCAGAAGAATCACCAGAAGCACTTCTTCAAAGTGATCGTCCAGCCATTTGATAGCTTTCATGTTATTCCTCCTCTTCTCTGATTATGCTTGCTTTTGTTCTTCCAGGATGTCCATCAACTCCTTACGCATGGCCTCCACCGGGCCCTTTTTCCCAGTCCAGAGCTCCACCTGGGCCACGCCCTGATACAGGCTCATGCCCAGGCCGTTGAGGATCTGACAGCCCTTCTCTTCGGCGTCCATCAGGAACTGGGTCTTGTCGGGGTTATAGCAGGCGTCGAAGCAGAACTGGCTGGACTGAATGTATTCCTTGGGCACGGGGCTCTGGCCGATGGTCTTGCCCATGCCCACGCCGCTGGCGTTGATGATGACGTTGCAGGCGGCCAGCTTGGAGAAATCGCCGTGGGGGACGAACTCGGCCACGGGGGCGAAGTTCTTGTTGATGTCGTTCACCAGCTCCTTGGCGCAGTCCTCGTACAGGTCGGTGATGTAGATCTTCCGGGCGCCGTTGTAGGCCAGCACGGAGCAGATGGCCCGGCCGGCGCCGCCGCCGCCGAAGCAGAAGAAGACGGACTGATCCACCTTGATGCCGCCCTCCTCGGTGATGGAGGTGTAGAAGCCGATGCCGTCGGTGTTATAGCCGATCAGCTTGCCCTCGGGGGTCTTGACCACGGTGTTGCTGGCGCCCATCTTCTCGCACAGGGGGTCCAGCTCGTCCAGGTACTGAAGCACCTTCACCTTGTTGGGCTTGGTCACGGCGAAGCCGGCGAAGTTCATGTACCGGATGCCGTTGACGATATCGGCCAGGTGCTCGTTGTCCGCCTCGGTATAGAAGTAGAGCATGTTCAGGCCGGCGGCCTCGTACCCGGCGTTCTGCATCCGGGCGGCGAAGGACTGACCCAGGGGAGTGCCGATCAGGGTTATCATTTTGGTGTTGATGTCGACCTTCATAATAAAGACCTCATTTCTCCATTCCTGGTGTTTTGGGAAAATTGCCGGAGAAATCCGCCGCCGCGGCTGACTTGGGGGCGTTTCCGGACGCCGGCGGGGGAAACGGGGACGGATAGGCCTGTCTTAAGTTACATTACTATAACCTAAGGACCGCCCTCCGGTCAAGTGTTTCCAGGGTTTAGGACATG
>DXDV01000028.1 GCA_019115345.1 Candidatus Intestinimonas stercorigallinarum
CTGGCCAGGAAGGCCGTGGACATGAGGAGGCAGAAGCCCAGCAGAGATGTGGCCTCCGTCAGGCACAGGGCGAAGCCGCCGAAGCCCCACAGGCAGGCGACGCCCCCCGTCAGGGCCACCGCCCGGAGCCATTCCCGGACCGTGGGCCGCTCCCACTCCATCAAAAAGGCGGTAAAGGAGCCGGCGGGCACGTAGAGGAGCATCAGCAGGGCGGTCAACGGCCCCAGCAGTCCCACGCCGCCCTCCTCGGCCCCGAACATGGCAAAGGCCACCGCCGCCCCCAGGGCGGAGAGCATAAAATGTCCCCCCGCAAAGCCCAAAAAACGGGCACGGAGGGAGGCATGCTTCGCCATACGATCACCCCTTTCACGGGTATCGTAGCACGGTAAATATTGAAAGTCAATGATTATTTATCGTTTTTCAATAAATTCTTCTTCCGTTTCCCCCTCCCGGTCCAGGGCGGCGATGGGGAGGTAGCTGCCCACCAGGTAGAGGAGAGGAGGGAGGACTCCGGTGACCAGGCCGCCGATGTAGACCGGCCAGAAGGAGGCGCCGCTGCCCCAGCCCAGGAGCTGGGAGAGCAGGGTGAAGGAGCCGTAGGCGGGGCAGCTGAGGAGGAGGGCGGCCACCAGGAGGCCGGTGCCATAGGGGACGAGGTAGGCCAGGGCCAGCAGCAGCCAGAAAGCGGCGGCGGGCACCAGCAGGAGGAGGAGGGCCTCCTCCACGTCGGGCCTGGGGAGGAGGTTCCGCTTCCGGGTAAACCGTCCGGCGGGGAGATAGGCCAGCAGCCCCAGTCCTGTGGGAATCAGGGCGAAGACCATGCCGCCGCGCCCGTCCGCAGCGGTCCGGATGGGAAGGAACAGCCCCTCCGCCGTGGCGTCCGTCAGCCCCAGCAGGGTGCAGACCGTCAAAAAGAGCACGGTGAGGAGGGCGGTCGCCGCCGTAAGGATCAGATGGGTCCGGCAAAATTCCAGCAGGATGGGCCGCAGCAGCCGCCGCATGGCGCTCCCTCCTTTCTTCCCGTCTTGTGGTACATTATAATGCGTACTGAACAAAGCTGAAAGCCTTGAAAGCCAAGGCTTTCAAGGCCAAATGGCTTTGTTCAAGTGCAAGGGTTTTGGATCATTCCGGCCAAAACCCTTGCACCTTCCACTGGCGCGCCTTAACGCGCCAGTGGAAATACGCATTGCAACAATGGCTGAATTCCATAAAAGCGGCTCCTTTGAGCCGGTTTTATGGAATTGCGCGGCTGCCGCCGCGCGAATAAACCGATGTTCGGTTTATTCAGCAGACATTATTATAGCACAAATCCGCCGGATTTCCACCCCTAGTTTTTGTGCAGAACGATACTCAGAGCGAAAATCCCGCCGCCGGAGGCCGCGGCGGCCCCGAACCGCTGTCTCGCCCCCTGTACAGGGAGGGGGTCAGGGGCTCAGGTCCACCTGCCGGCGGAGGATGGCCAGGGGCTTCACCGCCCGGGGCAGGCGCATGCGGAACTTCATCTCCGGCTTTTTGGGCTCCAGGAGGGGGAGGCCGTCCATGTCGGCCATCTCCGGGGCCTCAAAGGTCATGGGGTCCAGGCCGGGGGCCAGGAGCTCCACCCGGGTCCCGGCGGAAAACTTGTTCCGCAGGGAGAGGACGGCGGTACCGTCCGGAGAACAGGTCTCCACCACGGCGCAGACCTGGTAGTCCCGGATGTACCGGGCGTCGCCGGTGTACTGGCCCGGCGGGCCGTAGTAGAAGCCGGTGGAGTAGGGCCGGTGGGAGACCTTGTCCAGCTCGGCGCGCCAGACGGGGTCCAAAGGCTTCCCGGCCAGGGCGGCGTCGATGCCATGGCGGTAGGCCCCGGTGACCACGGCGGCGTAGTAGGCCGACTTGGCCCGCCCCTCGATCTTCAGGGAGCTCAGTCCCGCTTCGACCAGGTCGGGCAGATGGTCGATCATGCACATGTCCCGGCTGTTCATGATGTAGGTCTCATTGTCTTCCTCATAGACGGGGAAGTACTCCCCGGGGCGCTTCTCCTCCATGAGGGCGTACCTGTACCGGCAGGGCTGGGCGCACATGCCTCGCTGGGCGTCCCGGCCGGTCATGTAGTTGGAGAGGAGGCACCGCCCCGAGTAGCTCACGCACATGGCCCCGTGGACGAAGGCCTCGATCTCCAGCTCGCTGGGGGTCTTGGCCCGGATGGTCCGGATCTCCTCCAGGGAAAGCTCCCGGGCCAGAATGACCCGGCTGGCTCCCAGGTCGTACCAGGCCTGGGCCACGGCGTGGTTGGTGACGCCGGCCTGGGTGGAGACGTGGAGCTGGAGGTGGGGGGCGTGCTTCTGGGCCAGGCGGAAGACCCCCAGGTCGGCCACGATGGCGGCGTCCACCCCCACGCTGTCCAGATACTCCAGCCACGCCGGCAGCCGGTCCACCTCGTCGCACCGGGGCATGGTGTTGCAGGTGACGTGGACCTTCACCCCCCGGCCGCGGCACAGCTCCACCGCCTCCCGCAGCTCCTTGTGGCCGAAGTTGCCGGCGAAGGCCCGCATGCCGAAGTCGCCCCCCGCCAGATAGACCGCGTCGGCGCCGTAGGCCACCGCCATCCGCAGCCGCTCCATGTCCCCCGCCGGGGCCAACAGCTCGATGCTCATGTTCCTGTTCCTCCCGTTACAAAGAGGGCCGCCGTTTCCGGCGGCCCTCCCGTGGCTTCTTTTTATTCGCCCCGCTGCTGGGCGATGAAGTTTTGCTGCTCCTCCAGAGTCTGGAAGAAGGAGTGGGTGCCGTCGCTGCCCAGGGCGTAGTAGTAGTAATTGGTGTCCTCCGGCTCCATGGCGGCCAAAATGGACTCCATGCCGGGGTTGGAGATGGGTCCCGGCGGCAGCCCCTGATGGGTGTAGGTGTTGTAGGGGGTGTCGGCGGTGTAGTCCTCCGAGGTGATGGTCCGGCCCAGGGCGTAGACCAGGGTGGCGTCCACGCCCAGATAGCCCGCCGTCCCGGCGCTGGTGTTCAGCCAGCGGTTGTAGATGACCGAGGCGATGGTGGCCCGGTCGGTGCCGTCGGTCTCCCGCTCGATCATGGAGGCGATGATGACGATGTCCCGGACGGTGTACCCGTTCTCCTGGACCTGGGCCCGCATCTCGTCGGTGAAGCGGCGGTCGAAGTTCACCAGCATCTTGTTGATGACCATTTTGGGGTCCTCTCCCATATAGAACTCGTAGGTGTCGGGGAAGAGGTAGCCCTCCAGCCGCTTGTAGTCCCCGAGGGGGATCTCCTGGAGGAAGGAGAAGGCGTAGTCATGGGTGGCCGCCATATCCTGGAGCTTGGCCACGGTGGAGACCCCCTCGTCCTCCAGGCGCTGGAAGATCTGGTCCACGGTAAAGCCCTCGGGGATGGTGACGGTGACCATCTGCCGGCTGGCCGAGTTGGAGCCCAGATTGGTGACGATGGCCCGGTAGTCCATGTCGGTGTCCAGCTGGTAGGTGCCGGGGGTCATCTTCTCCTCGGCGTTGGAGAAGAGGGAGAAGAGACGGAAGACCAGCTTGAACTCGATGATGCCGTTGTCCACCAGCTGGTCGGCCACGTAGTCCAGGTCGGCCACCTGGATGGTCTCGGTCTCGGTGCCCTCATCGGTCTCCACCGTCACCTCTTTTTCGGTGAAGATCTCCTCGGGCAGGGTGATGATGGCGGAGTGCTCGGCCTTGTTCAGGGCCAGCACGTCGTTGGCCGCCACCCATCCCACCGCCGCCAGCAGGGTGGAGATCCCGATGACGAAGGCCACATACAGCAGGGTGCCCAGCAGGCTGAAGCCCCGCCGCTTCCGCCGCCTTCTGGGGGTCTCCCGCCGCTCCGCAGGCTGCTCCCGCCGTCCGGCTGAACGCCTTCTTTCCTCTTGTGACATTGGCAGTTTCTCCTTCCGGTGTGCGCCGTGGGGAACCACTGGGGCCCTCCCCACATAGAATGGGCCAGTTGGAGGGCAAACGCTCCGGTCATTCACCGGCGCCCCTCCAAACTCTGAAAACGAGGTGTGTCGTTCATGTTCGGTAACAATGGTAGCTGCTGCTGGATCATCCTCATCATCATCCTGGTGTGCTGCTGCTGCGGAAACGGCGGCTGGGGCTGCAACAGCTGCGGCTGCGGCAACAACTGCGGCAACGGCTGCGGCTGCGGCAGCAACAGCTGCGGCTGCGACACCTGCTGCTGACGCCGCCGGTCTACTTACCCCAGGGCCCAGTATCTCTCCAACGGGCGGAGCGGATCGCTCCGCCCGGCCTTCGCTCAGAACTCGGACAGGCTCCCCAAAAGTCGCTCCTCCGTCACCACCAGGTCCACCGCCCGGTCGTGCTCCTCCGCGGGCACCGCCCGCTGGAGCAGCCCTTCCCGGCACAGGCCCACCGTCCGGCCGGTATATCCGGCCAGATAACGGTCGTAGTACCCACCCCCCTGGCCCAACCGGCGGCGGGACAGGTCGTAGCACAGGGCGGGGACCAGGATGAGGTCGATGTCCCCCTTGTCCACCGCCGGACAGGCGTCCGACGGCTCGGGGATGCCGAAGGCCCCGGGCTCCAGCTCCTCCCAGCCCCGGACCCGCCGGGCCTCCATGGCCCGGCCGGGCAGGCATTTGGGCAGGAGCACGCCCCTGCCCCTCCTCCACAGGTCCTCCAAAAGGGGACGGGTATCCGGCTCGGTCCCCACTCCGGCAAAGAGGAGGAGGGCGCCGGCCTCCGCCGCGGCGGGCAGGGCCAGGAACCGGGCCAGCAGGGCCCGGTCGCTCTCCCGGCGGAGGTCGGGGTCCATGGCCGCCGCCCGCCGCCGCAGCTCCGCCCGGAGGGCGGCCTTAGCCTCGGTACAGGATGGCATCGGCCACGGCCTGGGCGGCCTCGGCCCCCCGCAGGACCTCCACCAGCTTCAGGCCGAAGGGGAAGGCGGCCCCGGCGGCCTGGGCGGTGACGAACTTGCCGTCCACCACCACCTGGGCCTGACGGTCCACGGCGGCGGAGCCCATCTCCTCCCACACGCAGGGGTGGCAGGTGACGGGCCGCCGGTCCAGCATGCCCATGTGGGCCAGGATGGAGGGGGCGGCGCAGATGGCCGCCAGCCAGCAGCCCAGATCCCGGGCCTTCTGGATGAGATCGGTGGCGAAGAGGTCCATCTGGATGGAGGCCACGCCCCCCAGTCCCCCGGGCAGCACCAGCATCTCCAGGTCCTCCGTCCTGACCTGCTCCAACGTCAGGTCGGCGGTGACGGTGATGCCGTGGCTCCCCGTCACGGCGGGCCCCTCCAGGCCCACGTAGGCCACCTCCACCCCGGCCCGCCGCAGCAGATCTCCGGGGACGATGGCCTCGGACTCCTCAAAGCCCTCTCCCAGCAAAATATAGACCATGGCTTTTTCCTCCAAACATCCAAACATTATTGTCGTCAGCTGTCGGTCACAGCAGAGACCTCACGCGGTCCCAGATCTCACAGTGCAGCTCCTCCGGAGCGCGCACCGCGCCCGCCTCGTCCACGCAGGACACCTGCTGCCAGCCCCCCAGCCGGGCGGCGGTCAGGGCGGCCTGCCGGCAGCGGCGGAGGTAGGCGGTGTCCACCTCGTGGATGTCACCGGTGGTGTGGGTCTCCCCCTCCCGGCGGCGGAGCATCTCCACCGCCCGCTCGGTGGGCATGTCCAGGTAGAGGACCAGGTCCGGGGCGGGCAGCCCCAGCTTCCGGTACTCAAAGTCGTAGAGCCAGCGGAGAAAGGCCTCCCGCTCCCCCTCCGGCAGCTTGCCGGTCTGGTGGACGGCGTTGGAGGTGGTGTAGCGGTCGGCCAGGATGAGCCCGCCCCCCTCGTAGTCGGTCCCCCAGACCTTCTTGTAGGAGGCGTAGCGGTCCACGGCGTAGAAGGTGGAGGCGGCGTAGGCGTTCACGTCGTCGGGGCGGGAGCCGAACTCGCCCCCCAGATACATCCGCACCAGGGCCGACGAGGGCTCCCGGTACTGGGGAAAGACGATGCGGTGGAAGGGCCTGCCCTCCGCCTCCAGCCGTCGGCACAAAAGGGAGAACTGGGTGGATTTGCCCGACCCGTCGGTGCCCTCCAGCACGATGAGCCTGCCCTTCATCCCTTCCCCGCCTTTCCCCGCTCGCCCAGGGCGGAGAGCAGAAAGAGCGGCAGCCGGGCCATGCGGCCGATGCGCTTGGGCTCCTTCGTCAGGCGGTAGAGCCACTCCAGGCCCAGCCTCTGCCAGGACTCCGGAGCCCGCTCCACCACCCCGGCAAAGACATCCAGGCTCCCACCCAGACCGGCCATGAGCCGGGCGCCGGTGGCGGGGCCGTTTTTCACCATCCAATACTCCTGCTTGGGGGCCCCCAGGCAGACAAAGACCACGTCGGCCTCCGCCGCCCGAACGGCCTCCACCACGGGGGCGTCCTCTTTGAAGTACCCGTCGTGGGTGCCGCAGATGATAAGGCCCGGGTATTTGGCCTCCAGCCGGGCGGCGGCGGTCTCGGCCACGCCGGGCTTGGCCCCCAGCAGATAGAGCCGCAGGCCGGTTTTCGCCATGCGCTCCATGAGCTTCCCGGCGAAGTCGATGCCGGGGCAGCGGCCCTTCAGCGGGCGGCCCAGGAGCTTGGCGGCGTACACTACCCCGATGCCGTCGGGCAGCACCAGGTCGGCCCCGTTGAGGGCCTGCCGGAAGGGCTCCTCCCGCCGGGCCCGGTCCACCAGCTCGGGGTTGGGGGTCACAACATAGTGGAAGCCCCCCTCCTCTATCATCCCGGCGGCCGCGCCAGCCGCCTCGTCCAGGGTCAGGTCGTCAAAGCCGACCCCCATGATCTCTGTCCGCAAGGCACATGCCTCCATTTTCATCATTCTCAGCCATCATACCACAGGAGCGCCCAAAAGTCCATCGGAACCTGCCCGCCCTTCCGCAAGTTTCATGAAAAATTAAGCATTGACTTTTTGAAAAAAGAGGCTATAATACAGACAATACTTTAACGCAAAAAAGCAGTGAAGTATCCAACCTGCACCATTGGAAGGATGAGAAGAATGAAAGTTTTGTCTAAAATGACCACCCTGGCCGCCGCCAGCGCCCTGGTCCTCTCTCTGGCCGCCTGCGGCGGCACCGACAACAGCTCCACTCCCGCCCCGGACGCCTCCACCCCCGCCGAGGGCGCCGCCGCCTACACCGTGGGCATCTGCCAGCAGATGACCCACGAGGCGCTGGACGCCGCCACCCAGGGCTTCAAGGACGCCCTCAATGAGAAGCTGCCCGGCCAGGTCACCTTTGAGGAGCAGGACGCCGGCGGCGAGTACGCCAACTGCGGCACCATCATGGACGGCTTCGTGGCCGAGGGCGTGGACCTCATTCTGGCCAACGCCACCTACCCCCTCCAGGCCGCCGCCTCCGCCACCGGGGACATTCCCATCCTGGGCACCTCGGTGACCGACTACGCCACCGCCCTCTCCATCGAGGACTGGAGCGGCACCGTGGGCGGCAACATCTCCGGCACCTCCGACCTGGCCCCCCTGGACCAGCAGGCCGCCATGCTCCAGGAGCTCTTCCCCGACGCTGAAAACGTGGGCCTCCTCTACTGCTCCGGTGAGCCCAACTCCGTCTACCAGGTGGAGACCATCCAGGGCTACCTGGAGGAGATGGGCTACACCTGCACCCAGTACGCCTTCACCGACGTCAACGACCTCTCCTCCGTGGCCCAGACCGCCTGCGACAGCTCCGACGTCATCTATATCCCCACCGACAACACCGCCGCCGCCAACACCGAGACCATCGCCAACGTGGTCATCCCCGCCGGGGTGCCCGTCATCGCCGGTGAGAGCGGCATCTGCTCCGGCTGCGGCGTGGCCACCCTGTCCATCAGCTACTACGACATCGGCTACACCACCGGCGAGATGGCCGCCCAGATCCTCACCGGCGAGGCCGACATCTCCACCATGCCCGTTCAGTACGCCCCCAGCGTGACCAAGATGTACAACGCCGCCAACTGCGAGGCCCTGGGCCTCACCATGCCCGAGGGATATGAGCCCATCGCCTGAGCCCCTCTCCCCCTTCTAAAATCACAAAAACAGCGGGGCGCTCTGCGCCTCCGCTGTTTTTGTGCGTTTCCCGCCCGCGGCGAAATCCACCTTTTGGAGGTACCGACCTATGGACTTTTTGCTCTCCTTTTTCAACTCCCTACCCGGCGCCTTCGGCCAGGGCCTGGCCTGGGGCATCATGGCCATCGGCGTCTATATCACCTACCGCATCCTGGACGTGGCCGACCTGACCGTGGACGGCTCCCTGGCCACCGGCGGCGCCGTGGCCGCCCTGGGCATCACCATGGGCCTCAACCCCTGGGTCGCCCTGGTCCTGGCCATCCTGGCCGGCATGGCCGCCGGGCTGGTCACCGGGCTGCTCCACACCGCCTGCGGCATCCCCGCCATCCTCTCGGGCATCCTGACCCAGCTGGCCCTCTACTCCATCAACCTGCGCATCATGGCCATCGGCAGCGACGCCAGCACCAAAGCCACCCTGGCCCTGAGCGTGGACAAGCAGTCCCTCCTCCTCTCCTCCCGCTACATCCGGGAGGTGAGCCTCCGCAACCCCCTGCTGCTGCTGGGCGTCCTCACCGTGGTGGTCATCGCCGTGCTCTACTGGTTCTTCGGCACCGAGCTGGGCTGCTCCCTCCGGGCCACCGGCGCCAACCCCAGCATGGCCCGGGCCCAGGGCATCAACACCAATGCCGACAAGGTACTGGGCCTGGTGGTGTCCAACGGCCTGGTGGCCCTCTCCGGCGGCCTGCTGGCCCAGTACCAGGGCAGCTCCACCGTGGACATGGGCCGGGGCGCCATCGTCATCGGCCTGGCCGCCGTCATCATCGGCGAGGTGCTGCTGGGCAAGGTCTTCGTCAACTTCGCCCTCAAGCTCCTCTCCGCCATCATCGGCGCCATCATCTACTACGTGGTCATCACCCTGGTCCTCCGGCTGGGCCTGGAGTCCACCGACCTGAAGCTGCTCACCGCCCTGGTGGTGGCCATCTTCCTCACCATCCCCTACTGGAAGGGCAAGTATTTCACCAAGACCGTTCGGAAGGAGGGCGCCCCCAATGCTTGAGATCAAAGAGATCTGCAAGACCTTCAACCCCGGCACCATCAATGAGAAGCAGGCCCTCTGCGGGGTCTCCCTCACTCTGAACGACGGGGATTTCGTCACCGTCATCGGCGGCAACGGCGCCGGCAAGTCCACCCTCCTCAACGCCGTGGCCGGGGTGTGGCCGGTGGATTCCGGCACCATCGCCATCGACGGCATCGACGTCACCTCCCTGCCCGAGCACAAGCGGGCCCGGTACATCGGCCG
>DXDV01000232.1 GCA_019115345.1 Candidatus Intestinimonas stercorigallinarum
CTCCTGGTGATTGTTGTTGCAGTTGACCGACCGCAACTTCCATTCTACCAGAAGGTTTTTTCACTATGTAATTCTTTTTACTCTCCCCAGCATAGCTGGGGGTTGTCGTTGCGCTAAAGCGGCAACAATACAAGGGGGACGGGGAAAAATCCCCGTCCCCCGCGTGCGCTCGGTATGTATTACTCGTCCTTCGTTTTGTGACCGTGCTCGCCGCAGCCGCCGCTGCACCCCTTGGCGTAGGGGCAGCCGATGCAGGTCACGCCCCGCTTTTTCGCCCGGTAGAGATAGAATAGGATGCCGCCGATGATGGCCGCGACCACGGCCACGATGATGATGTCGGCCAGCATCTCAGTGACCGGCAGCCGCCTTGGCCCCGCCGGACAGGCTGTACTCCGCCTGGATGTCCCGGTTGGCCTTGCGGATGAGATAGACGATGATGGCCACGAACACGGCCACAGCCACCAGGCCCGCCAGGGCGGCGCCCACGTTCAGGGTGGCGGGGGCGGTGATCAGGGTGCCCACGGTGTACACCCCATAGCCCACGGTGTAGCCGGTGCCCAGCTGGAGGCCGATGCCGCCCAGCAGCCACTTCTTGCTCTTGATCTCGGAGTTCATGGCACCGATGGCGGCAAAGCAGGGAGGTGTGTACAGGTTGAACATTAAGTAGGCCAAAGCCGCCACCTTTGTAATGGCAATAATTCCAGCCACCTCAGCGCCAGCGCCTTCCATCATCTCAAGAGCATCGGTATCAATGAGGTTTTCCAGACCCACAAAGCAGACGGCCAATGTGCCCACCACATTTTCCTTGGCAATAAAACCAGTGACGGCGGCGGCGGCCAGCTGCCAACTAAGAACACCAACGATGGGAACCAGCAGATAGGCAAAGGGACCAGCAATGGAGGCCAGAATAGAGCTGTCGGCGGTCTCCGCCACGGCAAAGCTCCAGTTGAAAGTCTGCATGATCTGCACGGCGGTGTTGCACAGCAGAATAATGGTGGCGGCCTTCACGATGTAGGCCCAGCCCCGGCTGCACATGGCCTTGAAGGCGAACCACAGGGAGGGGGCCTTGTACTCGGGCAGCTCGATGATGAAGAAGGACTTGCGGTTTTTGTAGCCGGCGATCTTGTTCACCAGCAGGGCGCCCACGAAGATGAGCACGATGCCGGAGAGATAGCAGATGGCGCTGACCCAGCCGGCGTTGTCAAAGAAGGCCCCGGCGAACAGGGAGATCACCGGGATCTTGGCGCCGCAGGGCATGAAGGGGGTGAGCATGGCGGTGGCCCGGCGCTCCCGCTCGTTGCGGATGGTGCGGCAGGCCATGACGCCGGGGATGCCGCAGCCGGTGGAGATGACAAAGGGGATGACCGACTTGCCGGACAGGCCCACCTTCTTGAAGATGGGGTCCAGCACCACGGCCACACGGGACATGTAGCCGCAGTCCTCCAGCAGGGCGATGAGGAAGTACATGACCATGACCAGGGGCAGGAAGCCGATGACGGCGATGACGCCGCCGATGACGCCGTCCACCAGCAGGGCGGTGAGCAGGGGATTGGCCCCCTCCAGCAGGCCGCCCACCCAGCCCTGGAAGCCCTCCAGGATGGTCACCAGGCCGGGGATGACGGTGCCGTCGGCAAACTCATAGCCCTCCGCGATCCAGGTGCCCAGCCAGGTCTGGGAGATCTGGAACACCAGGAACATGACCACGGCGAAGATGGGGATGCCCAGCCAGGGGTTGGTGAGCACGGCGTCGATCTTGTCGCCGGTGTTGCGGTCCTTGGTGAGGATCTTGCGCTTCTCCACCTTGTCCACGACCTGGTTGACAAACTCGAAGCGCTTGCGGTCGGCGATCTCCACCGCCTTCTTGTCGGTCAGGTCGATGTCGCCCTCCCGGTAGGGGGCGTTCTGAACGTCGCCCAGCCGGGCGGCGGCGGCCTCCACCACGGCCTTGAGTCCCTCGTTGGAGGTGGAGACCGTCTTGATGACCGGACAGCCCAGCTTGGCGGACAGGGCCTCCACGTCGATCTTGGTCTCCTTCTTCTCGTTGATGTCGCTCTTGTTCAGGGCGACCACCACCGGGATGCCCAGCTCCAGCAGCTGGGTGGTGAAGAACAGGCTGCGGCTGAGGTTGGTGGCGTCCACGATGTTGATGATGGCGTCGGGGTTCTCCTTCTTCACGTAGGAGCTGGTGATGCTCTCCTCGCTGGTGAAGGGGGACATGGAGTAGGCGCCGGGCAGGTCCACGGCGATCAACTGCTCTTCACCGTCGTAGTAGGCCTTCTTGATGGGGTGCTCCTTCTTCTCCACGGTGACACCCGCCCAGTTGCCCACCTTTTCATTCCGCCCCGTCAGGGCGTTGTACATGGTGGTTTTGCCGGAGTTTGGATTTCCGGTCAAAGCAATTCTCATTCCAGATTCCTCCCTTGCGTTCTTCCGCTGATTTGACTCCCTCTCAGATTTGCCCGGCAGCGCCGTGGAAATTAGCAGTTACTAACCCATGCCGAAAAGAGACAGTGAGACCACTGTCTCACCGCTCAAATGATGATCGCATCGGCCAACTGATGGTCAATGGTGTACCTTCCGTCTTTGATGGAGACGATGCAGCCGCTCCTGAGGTGAGAGACCACCGTGATCTTCTCCCCGCTGTAACAGCCAAGAGAAAACAAAAACGCGTTGAGCTCCTCGTCATCTGTCTCGATCTGGCGGACGATGTATTCCTGACCTTCCACTGCTTCTCTCAATTTCATTCCTTACAGCCACCGTTCACGATTTGATCAAGCCGCCGGCATAACATTGCCACACGCCAACTTGTCGGGCAAAGAAAGGATTAGCTCTGGCTAACCCGGTAAATGATTATACGTCCTTCCCTCCGGTTTGTCAACCCTAATTCGCGTAAATTTTGTACGCGGTTTTTGGTCCTTGTTTGCACATTGTCAACATAACCGCCGATAGCCGGTCCTTTTCCCGCCGCGCGGCCAGTGTCCCCGCCACCCGCGCGCAAAGGCGCAAACACCGCGCGGGACTGCCGCAGTCCCGCGCGGTGTTGCGCCGTTCGGTATCTCTTATTCCGCCGCCGCCAGAAGCTGGCGGGTGTAGGGATGCCGGGGGTGGGCGAAGAGCTCCTCCACCGTGTTCTCCTCCACGATGCGGCCCTTCTTCATCACGATGACCCGGCTGCAGATCTGATAGATCACGTTGAGGTCGTGGCTGATGAAGAGGTAGCTCAGGTCGTATTCCTTCTTCAGGTCCACCAGCAGCTGGAGGATCTGGGCCTGGATGGTCACATCCAGGGCGCTCACCGGCTCGTCGGCCAGGATGAGCTTGGGGTGGGTGATGACGGCGCTGGCGATGGAGACCCGCTGCCGCTGTCCGCCGGAGAGCTCCCAGGGCCGCCGGCCGGCAAATTCCGGCCCCAGGCCGATCTTCAAGAGCATCTCCTCCACCGCCGCCCGGCGCTGCGCCGGGGTCATGCCGCCGGCGGCCCGGAGGGGCTCCTCCAAGATCCAGCCCACGGTGTGGGCCGGATTGAGGCTGCTGAAGGGGTCCTGAAAGACCATCTGGGGCCGCTGGGAGCGGTGGATGATCTCCCCGTCATAGTCCCGGAGCATCCCCAAAATGGTCCGGGAGAGGGTGGTCTTGCCGCAGCCCGACTCCCCCACCAGGCCCAGGATCTCTCCCTGTCCGATGTGGAAGCTCACATCGTGGAGGACCTGCTTCCGGGGCCGCTTTCCCCCGAAGAGGGAGCGGCCCAGACTGTAATAGCTGTTGAGGTGCCGGACCTCCAGCACCGGTTCCGCCGCCATGAGAGCCCCTCCTTTCAGGTGAGTTTCCGTGTCCGACTGGGGATGGCGTCAATGAGCCGCCGGGTGTAGTCCATCCGGGGGGCCTGGAAGATGTCCTCCACCCTGCCCTCCTCCACCAGATGTCCCCCCTGCATGACGATGACCCTGCCGCACAGCTTGCGGACCACATGGAGGTCGTGGCTGATGAAGAGAATGGCCATGCCCTGCTCCCGGTTGAGCCGGCGCAGGAGGGCCAGGATCTGGGCCTGGATGGTCACGTCCAGGGCGGTGGTGGGCTCGTCGGCCAGCAGCAGCTTGGGCCGGGAGATGATGGCGGCGGCGATCATCACCCGCTGGAGCATGCCGCCGGAGAGCTCGTGGGGATATTTGTTGTAGAGCTCCGCCGGGTCGGGGAGCTCGGCCTGGGCCATGGCCTCCAGGGCCCGCTCCCGGCACTCCTTCGGGCTGAGCTTGGTGTGGAGGCGGAGGCTCTCCTCCACCTGGGGCCCGATGCGCATGAGGGGATCCAGGCTGGTCATGGGCTCCTGAAAGACCACCGCCAGGTCCTCCCCCTGGATGGTGCGCAGCTCCTCCTCGGAGCAGCGCAGCAGCTCCCGTCCCGCCAGGGAGACGCTGCCCGACACCTCCACCTGCCGCCGGGGGAGCAGGCCGCTGACGCTCATGGCGGTCACCGTCTTGCCGCTGCCCGACTCCCCCACCAGGCCCAGGATCTCCCCCTCCTCCATGGAGAAGGACACCCCGTCCACGGCGTACCGGCCGGGGGCCGCCCGGTGGAAGCGGACCCGCAGGTCACTGACACGCAACAGTTCTCCCATGCTCACACCTCCCGGCTCCCCCGGGCCTTACGCTGAAGCCCCTCGCTGAGGAGGCTGAAGCCCAGGATGAGCAGTACGATGGCCCCGCCCACGCTCAGGGCGTACCAGGGGGCGCTGCCCAGATAGGTCTGGCTGTCGCTGAGCATGGAGCCCAGGCTGGCGAAGGGGGGCTGGATGCCGATGCCCAAAAAGCTCATGCTGGCCTCGCTGAGGATGGCGTTGTTGAAGCCGATGGTGATGGCGCTCAGCAGCACCGGCATGGTGTTGGGCAGGATGTGGCAGAACATGATCCGGAAGTCCCCCACCCCCATGAGCCGGGCGGCGCGGATATAGTTGAGGTCCCGGCACCGGGCAAACTCCCCCCGGACGATGCGGGCAAAGCTGGGGATGAAGAGGATGCCCAGGGCGAAGATCACGTTATAGGTCCCCTGGCCGATGAGGCTCACCACCACCAGGGCCAGCAGGATGCTGGGGAAGGCGGTGATGGCGTCGCACACCCGGGTGAGGATCACGTCGGCGGGCCCGCCGTAATAGCCGCACAGGCTGCCGATGAGGATGCCGCACAGGCAGCCGATGGCCACCACGCACACGGCGATGAGAAAGGAGGTGCCCGCCCCGCTGAGGACCCGGCTGAAGATGTCCCGGCCGAAGTTGTCGGTGCCCAGCAGGTGCAGGAGGGAGGGCGCCTGGTTTTTGGCGGCGGCGTCCATGGCGGTGGGGCTGTACGGGGTCCACACATAGCCCACCAGAATGAGGGCGGTCATGACGCCGCTGATGGCTCCGCCCATATAGAGAAAGGGATTCCCTTTTTCTTTCACTGTCAGAGACCTCCTCAGCGCAGTCTGAGCCGCGGGTCTACCAGCTGGTAGAGAAGGTCGGCCACAAAGTTCACGATGACGATCCAGGCGGCCATGATGACCACGATGGCCTGGACCACGGGGAAGTCCCGGTTGGAGATGCTGGAGAGGAGGAGCCGGCCCACCCCCGGGATGGTAAAGACCTGCTCGATGATGATGGTGCCGGTCATGATCTCGGCGGCGGAGACCGCCAGGAAGGTGATGACCGGGATGAGGGCGTTTTTGAGCACATGGCGGCGGAGGATGTCCCCCCGGCCGGCCCCCCGGCTCCGGGCGGTGCGGACATAGTCCTTGCCCAGCTCCTGGAGGATGGCGCTGCGGAGCATCTTCACCGTCATGGCGATGCGGGGAATGGCGATGGACAGGGCCGGGAAGATGAGATAGGCGAGGAAGGCCCCCCAATCCTGGGTATAGGAGACGAAGTCCCCGGGGACGAAGAGCTTGAGGACGATGCCGAAGAAGAAGCAGGAGAGGATGCCGATGAAAAAGGCGGGCACGCTCATGACCACCTGGTCGATGGCGGTGACCAGCCCGTCCAGCCAGCCGCTGCGGATGCTGCCGGCCAGGATGCCCAGGGGAATGGAGAGCGCGATGGTGAAAACGAAGGAGAGCAGGGTGAGGAGAAAGGTGATGACCAGCTTCTCCCCCAGCATGTCGGATACCGGCATGTGGTAGCTGTAACTCTCCCCCATGTCCCCCCGGAGGAAGTTGGTGAGCCACTCCAGATACCGCACCGGAATGGGGCGGTCCAGGCCCAGCTCGGCCCGGAGCTCCGCCCGGGCCTCCTCGGTGGCCTCGGTACCCAGGAGCTTGGTGGTGGGGTCGCCGGGGATGATCTGAAAGGCCAGGAAGGCGAGGAGAGAAACGATGAACAATGTAATAATGAGAGTAAGGAATTTTTTCGCGGCATATTTCATCTCCCCGCCTCCTTTCTTTCTGGTCTGGACCGCGGCGCCGGACTCAGGCGGCCGTGTCCGTGAAGTAGAGCTTGGACATGTCGATCACGTAGAGGGGGTAGAACTCATACCCCTCCAGATCGGGGTGCACGGCCACAAAGTCGGCCATGTCCTGGAGATAGACGTTGGCGGCCGTGTCGCTGAGGATCTGCAGGCACTCCTTGTAATAGGCGGTCTGCTGGGCGTCGTCGGTGGTGGCCTGAGCGGCGGCGTAGGCGGCGTCGTAATCGGCGTTGCTGTAGTTGATCATGTTTTTGTCGTCGTCGCTCACCCACCGGGACAGCATGCCGCTGGCGCTGAGGAGGCTGGAGTCGAAGCCCACCACCGTGGACTGGAACTGCCGTCCCTCATAGACGTCGCTGAGCCAGGTGTTCCAGTCCACCAGCTGGATCTCGGCGGTCACCCCCACGGCGGAGAGCTGCTCCACCAGCACCGTGGCGGTGTCCACGTGGGGCTGGTAGTTGCTGGGCACCGTGATGGTGAAGCTCAGGCCGTCCCCGTAGCCCGCCTCCTCCAGCAGCGCCATGGCCTTCTCCGGGTCGTGGGGATAGGCGTCGGCCAGGCTGGCGTCGAAGTACTTGGTGAAGGCGGGGTACATGGAGGAGCCCACCTTGGTGCCATGGCCCTCGGCGGTGAGCTCCAGCATGGCGTCCACGTCCACGGCGTAGCACAGGGCCTGGCGCACCCGCTCGTCGGTGAAGGGCTCCGCGCCGTTGTTGAGGTAGAGGGCCTGCACCAGGTTCATGGTCCCCTCCAGCACCTCATAGCCGTTGCTCAGGTTGTTCACCTGGTCGATGGTCAGGTGGGCCACCAGATCCAGCGCCCCGGAATCCAGGGCGGTGAAGAGGGCGGTGCCGTCTTCGTAGATCTTGTAGGTCACCTTGTCCAGATGGGCGGGCTCCCCATAGTACTCCTCGTGCTTTTCCAGGATGATGTTCTCCTGGACGCTGCGGGAGACGAACTTGAAGGGACCGGTGCCCACGGGCTGGGTGGTCTGGTCGGTATAGCCGGCGGGGACGATGTAGACGCTGGCCACATAGCTGAGGAAATCGCTGTTGGGGGCGCTCAGCACCATGGTGATCTCGTTGCCGTTCACCGATGTCTCCGCAATAGCAGAAAGCGCCTCTACCACGGCGGAAGTCACCGAGGTAGCGGCGCAGGT
>DXDV01000233.1 GCA_019115345.1 Candidatus Intestinimonas stercorigallinarum
AGCCCCAGGCCATGACGGAGCAGGTGTCGGTCTCGTGGCCGGGTCCCACGGGCAGCAGGGCGGCCATGGCCTGGGCGGGGGTGGTCTGGGTCTTGCCGCCGAAGGGCAGGAAGACCGAGGCGGCGCCGATGGTGGAGTCGAACCGCTCCCCCAGGCCCCGCTGGAGGCCCAGGTTCAGGTCGGAGCACAGCTCCCGCAGGCCGGCCCCGGCAAAGGGGAGGCCCATCTCCGCCGGAGGCACCACCACCTTGGTGTGCTTCTCGGCGCCGTTGGAGGAGAGGAATTCCCGGGACAGGTCGGCGATGACGGCGCCGTTCCAGCGCATGACCATCCGGGGGGCCTCGGTGACCCTGGCCACCTCGTAGGCCTCCAGGTTCTCGGCGCTGGCGGCGGCGATGAAGGCCTCCACGTCGCCCTCGGCCACCACCACCGCCATGCGCTCCTGGCTCTCGGAGATGGCAAGCTCGGTGCCGTCCAGGCCGTCGTACTTCTTGCGCACGGCGTCCAGGTCGATGTCCAGGCCGTCGGCCAGCTCGCCCACCGCCACGCTGACGCCGCCGGCGCCGAAGTCGTTGCAGCGCTTGATGAGCCGGGTGACCTGGGGGTCCCGGAAGAGGCGCTGGAGCTTGCGCTCCTCGGGGGCGTTGCCCTTCTGGACCTCGGAGGCCATGGTGTCCAGGCTCTTGAGGTCGTGGCTCTTGGAGGAGCCGGTGGCCCCGCCGATGCCGTCCCGGCCGGTGCGGCCGCCCAGGAGGATGACCCGGTCGCCGGGGGCGGGGCGCTCCCGGACCACGTTGGCCGCCGGAGCGGCGCCCACCACGGCGCCCACCTCCATGTGCTTGGCCACGTAGCCGGGGTGGTAGATCTCGCTCACCAGGCCGGTGGCCAGACCGATCTGGTTGCCGTAGGAGGAGTATCCGGCGGCGGCGGTGGTACACAGCTTCCGCTGGGGCAGCTTGCCCTCCAGGGTCTCGCTCAGGGGGGTGCGGGGGTCGCCGCAGCCGGTCACCCGCATGGCCTGATAGACGTAGGACCGGCCGGACAGGGGGTCCCGGATGGCGCCGCCGATGCAGGTGGCCGCCCCGCCGAAGGGCTCGATCTCGGTGGGGTGGTTGTGGGTCTCGTTCTTGAACATGAGGAGCCAGTCCTCGTCCTTCCCGTCCACCTGGGCGGTGACGCGGATGGAGCAGGCGTTGATCTCCTCGCTCTCGTCCAGGTTCTGGAGCATCCCCCGCTTCTTGAGGACCTTGGCGGCGATGGTGGCCAGGTCCATGAGGGTCTCGGGCCGGGCCTTGGCCTTCTCCTCGCCGTAGACCTCCCTCCGGGCGGCCTGGTAGAGGCGGTAGGCCCGCTCGGCCTGGGGGGAGAGGAGCTCCACGGAGTCGATGTGGGTGGAGAAGGTGGTGTGGCGGCAGTGGTCGGACCAGTAGGTGTCCACCAGCCGCAGCTCGGTGAGGGTGGGGTCCCGCTGCTCTTCGTCCCGCATGTAGGACTGGAAGAAGGTGAGGTCGGCCAAGTCCATGGCCAGCCCGTAGCCCTCCAGAGCGGCGCGGAGACCGGCCTCGTCCAGGTCCCGGAAGCCCTCCAGCACCGCCACCGCCCCGGGGGCGGGATAGGTCTGGACCAGGGTCTCCGGCTTGTCCAGCCGGGCCTCCCGGGACTCCACCGGGTTGATGAGGTATTTGCGGGCCAGGTCCGTCTCCTCCCGGGCCAGCTCGCCCAGCAGCAGGTAGACGGCGGCGCAGCGGACGGTGGGGCGCTCCCCGCCGGTCATGAGCTGGATGCACTGTCCGGCGGAATCGGCCCGCTGGTCGAACTGGCCGGGCAGGGCCTCCACCGCCAGCACGGTGTGGGGGCCGTCGGGGACGGGGCAGACCTCGTCGTACACGTCGTCCACCTGGGGCTCGGAAAACACGGAGGTGCGGGCGGCGGCGTAGACCTGCGCCGTCACACCCTCCACGTCGTAGCGGTTGAGGACGCGCAGCCCGGTGAGGCCGCGGAGCCCCACCGCCTCGGTGAGCTCCCGGCACAGGGCCTGGGCGGCGCCGTCAAAGCCCGGCTTTTTTTCCACGAAACAGCGAAATACTTCTCCCATGGGTGATTCCTCCCTCATTGTTGTCTCTAGGGAAGCCGATCAAATCGACAAGAGCGGGTGCGTGGTCCGGCGGGACGGTCCCCGGCTCAGGAGCCGGAGAGGTCGAAGCGCCAGTCCTGGATGCCGTAGAAGGGGTTTTGCTGGGTGGGGGTCAGTCCGCTCGCCACGCCCCACTGGGTGAGGACGGACTGGTTTTTGAAGCACAGGGTGGAGAAGGGGACCTGGGTCTCCAGGTCGGTCCACAGGGCCTTGGCGGCGTTGGTCCGGGCGGCGCCGGAGGAGGCCTGCCAGGCGGTGAGGAGGGCCAGGGTGGCGTCGCTCTGGTAGCCGCCGAAGTTCAGCGTCCCCGCGGGGGTGAGCAGGGGGGAGAGGTTGAAGTCGGCCGAGAGGGCGGCCGCCCCCAGATAGAGGTCGAAGTCCCCGGAGGCCAGGGCCTCCTGATAGCCGCTCCAGGGAAGCTTGCGCAGCTCCACCTGGACGCCGGCGCGGGTGAGCTCCCCGGCCAGGTATTCCGCCGCCGTCACCCGGAAGGTGTTGTCGGTGTTCACCACCATGGTGAGGGAGAGGGCCTGCCGGCCCTGGTACCAAAGGCCGTCCTCCCCCTGGGTAAAGCCCGCCTCGGTCAGGAGCTGGGAAAAAAGCTGGGGGGAGTGGTCCCGCTGCTGGGCCATGGACGGGTCGTGGTCGGGGTGGGCGGGGTGGATGGGCAGCGTGGCGGCCTGGGCGTGGCGGGCGTAGAGGGCGGAGGACACGGTGTTCCGGTCCCAGGCCCGGTCCAGGGCCCGCCGGAGGGCGGGGTCGGCGCAGGGCCCCTGCCGGCAGTTGTAGCCCACAAAGACCATGGTGGTGGTGGCGTAGTCCCACACGGTGTAGTTCCCGGAAAAGCCCAGGGAGCTGGAGCCGGTGAGGTCGGCGGTGACCAGGGAGATGTCCCCGGTGTCAAAGGCGTGGATGAGGTCGTCGGCGGCCTGGATGGTGACCAGGGGGATGGTCTCCAGGGGCAGGTCATAGCCCTGCCACCAGTCGCTCCGGGCGGTCAGCACCTCCCCCTCCTCCCCCTGGACCAGGCGGTAGGGACCTGTCCCCGGCGGGACGCCCTCGGCGCCGGACTTGACGATGGGGATGTCCAGCAGGGCGGGCAGGGCTCCGTTGGGGCTGGTGAGGACCACCTCCACCGCCCCCTCCAGGGCGGTGACCGACTGCACCTCGGACAGCCGCCCGGCAAACCGGGACTGAGCGCTCCGGGCCAGCTCCAGGGAGGCGGCCGCGTCGGCGGCGGTGAGGGGGGTGCCGTCGGAGAAGGTGACTCCCGTCCGGAGGACGAAGGTCCAGGTGAGGCCGTCCTCACTGACGGAGTAGCTCTGGCACAGCAGCGGCTGGGGGGTGAAGCTCTGGTCCAGAGCGAACAGCCCCTCCCAGATGAGACCGGAGAGGGCGGCGTTCACCTTGTCCATCCCCAGGATGGGGTGGAGGGTCCCGGAGGTCCGGGGAAGGGTGAAGGCCGTGGCGCCGCCGGTGCTGGCCGCGGGCGTGGGGGACGGCGTGGGGGTGGGCTCCGACGGCGGCGCGCCGCAGCCGGAGAGCAGAAGGAGCGTCAGGAGCAGGGCGGACAGACGGTGTGGTTTCATAGGCGGCTCCCAATCATGGAAAGGTTCTGAGGGCGGACCCGCCCTCAGCGCAGCTGAATGACGGCGGCCTGACTGCCCCGGACGCCGCCGGTGGCCCGGTGGGACCAGTATTTCTCCGGGCGGCAGGCGGTGCAGTCGCCGGTGACGGCGATGTGCTCGGGGCGCAGGCCGGCGCGCTCCAGGCGCATGGCGTTGAGCCCCTTCAGGTCCACCTTGAACTTGCCGTTTTCGATGGGGAAGAGGTAGGGGGTGGCCCGGACGCCCAGGGCGGCGGTCATGGCGTTGGGCACGTCCTCGTGGGTCTCAAAGCAGCACCGGGAGATGCCCGGGCCGATGGCGGCCAGGATATCGGCCGGACGGCAGCCGTAAAAGGCCATCTTCTCCACCGCCCGCTCCACGATGCCGGCGGCGGTGCCCCGCCAGCCAGCGTGGACGGCGGCGATGACCCGGCGGACCGGGTCATAGAGGAGGATGGGCAGACAGTCGGCGCTGAAAATCACCAGGGCCACGCCGGGGATGTCGGTGACCAGGCCGTCGGCCTCGTAGGGCTCCAAATCCAGAAGGTCCGCCTTGATGTCGGCGGTGGTGACGGGGCGGACCACGTCGCTGTGGACCTGGTTGGTCATGGCCACCGTGCTCAGGTCGGCTCCCACGGCGGCGAAGAACCGGCGGTAGTTCTCCCGGACGTGGGCGGGGTCGTCCCCCCGGGTGGAACCCAGGTTGAGGCTCTCGTAGATGCCGGTGCTCACTCCGCCCAGCCGGGTGGAAAAGCCGTGGGCCACCCCGCCGGCCTGGGTGAAGGCGTCGGCGGCCAGATAGGCGACCCCGGCGCTGTTCATGTCGTGGATCTCCAAGGAGTGCTCCTTTCTGAAATCAAAGGGGGCTTGTCCCAAGGGCGCCTCCCCGATGGAAGGCAGCGGCGCGGGGACTCTGTTCTGCGCCCAGGATATCACAGCTCCCCCTTGACGGGGGAGCTGTCCGGCGGAGCCGGACTGAGGGGGTGAACAGGACAGGACACCGCGTTTCCTCACGGTCATTCTGAGCGTCCCCTCTTTGTCATTCTGAGCCGAAGGCGAAGAATCCGCATCCCCCGTCTTTGTGCGTGACAGGAGGGTAAAAGGACGGGAGTACGGATTCTTCGGCCTTACGGCCTCAGAATGACGGGGAAGGGGCATGGTTCTTCTTTGTGTGGGGCGCGACGTCGTCCTCGCAAAGTCCGCACCGTTCAAAATGCCCTAGCGGGCATTTTTCACTCCGCTTCCTTGCTCGTCCTCTCCCCGCGCGACCCGCTTCGCTGGGCTCGCGCGGGGACCCTGTTCTACGCCCGCCTGGGTAATGGTATCGCGGCGTGGGTCGCCGGGCGGCCAAAGGCCGCCCCTACAAAAGACGCCGCAAGGGTGGGGTAGGGGCGGCCTTTGGCCGCCCGCCACTTATCCCCCACGGGGCAGGCCCCGTGGGGACCCCTTTCCTGCACTCAGCCTGGGCGGAGTGAATCCGCCCAGGCCCAAGGTTTTCACCTGGCGGTGAAAACGCTTGTACGGCGTGACCGCCGTCCCCGCTGTGCGGGTGCCTTTCGTGCATTACTGCTGGTCAGGGTGGTACTCTTTACAGGTACACTTCTTCCACTTCAGGCCGCTGCCGCAGGGACAGGGGTCGTTGCGGCCGATCTTCTGGCCCTTGTGGACGGTGGGCTGCTGCTTGACGGAGCCGTCTCCGCCGCCGGAGGTGCCGGTGACCTTGGCCACCCGCTTGCGCTCCACGGAGCCCTGGCCGTTCTTGGCCTGAACCCGGACGATGAACACACGCCGCACCGTCTCCTCCTGGATGGCGGCGATCATCTCCTCGAACATCTCGTAGCCCTCGCGCTTGTAGGCCACCACCGGGTCCTCCTGGCCGTAGGCCCGCAGGCCGATGCCCTGGCGCAGCTCGGTCATGTTGTCCAGGTGGTCCATCCAGTACTCGTCCACCACCCGGAGCATCATCACCCGCTCCAGCTCCCGCATGAGGGGACTGCCCAGGGCCTGCTCCTTCTTCCGGTAGATGTCGAAGGCCCGCTCCTCCACCATGGCGCACAGGTCCTCGGCGGAGTACTTCTCAAGCTCCTCGTCGGTGAGCTTGAGCTCGTCGGGCAGCAGGAACACCCCCCGGAAGGGGGCCAGGGCCTCCCGGAAGCTCTCGGCGTCCATGTGCTTGCGCTCTCCCATGCGGCCGTGGATGGCGTTGTGGATGGTGGTGCGGATCATGTTCTCCATGCTGGCCTTCATGTCCTCGCCGTCCAGGACCTGCCGGCGCTGCTTGTAGATGACCTCGCGCTGGGTGTTCATCACGTCGTCGTACTCCAGCACGCTCTTGCGCTGCTGGAAGTTCTTGGACTCCACCTGCTTCTGGGCGCCCTCGATGGCGTTGGTGAGCATCTTCTGCTCGATGGGGGTGTCCTCGTCCACCCCCAGCTTCTCCATCATGCCCATGACCCGCTCGGAGCCGAAGAGGCGCATGATGTCGTCCTCCAGGGAGAGGTAGAACCGGCTCTCGCCGGGGTCGCCCTGACGGCCGGCGCGGCCCCGGAGCTGGTTGTCGATGCGGCGGGACTCGTGGCGCTCGGTGCCCAGGATGAAGAGCCCGCCCGCCTCCCGGACCTTGTCGGCCTCGGGCTTGATCTGGGCCTTGTACTTGGCCTCGGCCTCGGAGAAGAGCTTCCGGGCGTTCAGGATGTCCTGGTCATCGGTCTCGGCAAAGCCGGTGGCCTCGGCGATGAGGTCGTCGGTGAGTCCGGCCTTCCGGAGGTCGTTCTTGGCCAGGAACTCGGCGTTGCCGCCCAGCATGATGTCGGTGCCGCGGCCGGCCATGTTGGTGGCCACGGTGACAGCCCCGAACTTGCCGGCCTGGGCCACGATCTCGGCCTCCTTCTCGTGGTTCTTGGCGTTGAGCACGTTGTGCTTGATGCCCGCCCGCTTGAGCAGGCCGGAGAGGAGCTCCGACTTCTCGATGGACACGGTGCCCACCAGCACGGGCTGGCCCTTCTCGTGGCACTCCTTGATCTGGTTGATGATGGCCCGGTACTTGCCGTTTTCGTTCTTGTAGACCACGTCGTGGTGGTCGATGCGGGCCAGGGGCTTGTTGGTGGGGATCTCCACGATGTCCAGCTCGTAGATGGTGCCGAACTCCTCCGCCTCGGTCATGGCGGTGCCCGTCATGCCGGACAGCTTGTCGTA
>DXDV01000234.1 GCA_019115345.1 Candidatus Intestinimonas stercorigallinarum
GGATCGGTGACGGTCTCCGGGAAGCGGAAGGTGCCGGGGATGTAGGAGAGAAGACCGTCCAGGGAGAAGCTCACGCTATAGACCTGATGACTCTCCTGTTCCTGATACCAGTCGTCCAGCACCGTCCAGCCGTTGCCGGTCCGCTGCACCGCCCGGAAGCCCCATACGGGGGGAAAGGCCTCGGTGAGGTAGTCCCCCAGGTAGAAGAGGGTGAGGTCCCCCTCCGGGGCCATATCGGTGTACCGCTCTACCAGGCCGGGGAGGGAGTCCCGGAAGGCCAGCGCCCCCTCGGGCAGGTCTGGCTCCACCAGGGAGATGGTGAGGGAGGCGGCGGTGGGGCGGAGCCGCACCGCGCCGGTGGACAGGTCCGCGCTGACCTCTCCCACCGTCTCCTCTCCCTGGAGGAGGTCGTAGTACCAGTACTCTGTGCCGTTGAGCTCCACGGAAAAGGGCTCGGAGAGGGTGAGGCTCCCCTCCTCCAGCCCCAGGGCGGCGGGAGCCAGGCGGAGGGCGGTCTCGGAGATCTCGTCCTCCGCCAAAGCGGGGGCGGACTCCTCCGCCGGAGCGGTGTGGCAGGCCACCAGCGTCCCGGCGCAGAGGGTGAGGACGGCGGCCAGGAGCGCCAGGCCCCGGCCACGCCTGGGGGCGGGCCGCAGCAGGTCCCGGAGCCGGGCGCGCACAAGGCGCTTGCCGCCTTTCAGTTCGGTGGAGAACCAGGTGTGGGGACAGTTCATGGGGGCCTCCTTGCTCAGATGTCCAGCACCAGCCCCCGGGACAGCTTCCAGGGACCGGCGGCGTTGGTGACGGAGAAGTGCCCGGCGGGGACGCCGTCCACGGTCAGGTCCACCCGCCACTCGTCCCCGTCGGTGACGCAGACGGGGGTACCGTCGGGGGTCTCTTCCCCGGTGTCCGGGTCCAGATTGGCGGTGCGGAGGGCGGCGGAGCGGGTCTGGGTGAAGGAGAGGGACAGGCGCTCCCACACGTCCGCTCCGAAGGCCGCCGTCAGGGCCTCCCCCGGCGCGGTCCCGGGGAGGCCGTCCACAAAGGTCTGGGCGGCGGCCTCCATGTTCCGGTTTTCTGCGGTCACCGGGGCGAAGAAGCAGCGGCTCAGGTAGATTTGGAGCAGTTTTCCGGCGCTGGGGGTCTGGAGCAGGATGGGCATACCCTCAGTCTCGTAGGCGGCGTCCAGCCGGGCGCACAGGTCCGCCGGAGCGCCCTGGCTCCGGTAGAAGGCGCCGGGGCTCATGCCGTCGCCCCCGTCCACGGCGTCGGTGACGGCAAAGCCGTCCCCGGCGGCCTCCACGGTGAAGACGGCGCAATCAGCGCCGCCCCCTATGTTGGCCCCCCGCAGGAGAAGGAAGTCGTAGTAGTAGGTCCGGTGGAGGGTGCAGAGGTAGTGGGTGGCGTTCCCCGCCTCATAGCTGCCCACCACCGTGACCCGGGGCAGGCAGAGGTCGGCGCTGCCGGACTGCGATGTGCGCAGATTCAGGGCGGCGTCGTAGAGGGCGCTCTCCAGGGAGGCGGGGTCCAGGCCCAGGTAGGCGGCGGTGGGGGTCCACAGGGCCAGGGGCCGGGTGGCGGTGAAGCCGTCCGCCGGTGCGCCGAGGGCCCTCCACTGGCACCACAGGGGCGGGTCCATGACGTCCACGGACGCGGCGGGGACGAAGGTGTCCACCTCCGTGGAGTAGGTCTCCTGGAAGCGGCGGAGGGTCCCGCCGTTCCAGGCGTAGAGCCCCAGCCAGGGGTCCATGCCCTGGGCTCCATCCAGGTTGGCCCCCTGGAGGTAGAAGGTCACATCGCCGCCCTCCCCGATGCAAAAGCCCCGGATGGAGAAGCTGTCCTCGTCCAGGGGGAGGGACGGTTCCCCGGCGGCCAGGTCCTCCGCCAGCGCGTCCCGGAGGGCGTCCTCGGTGGTGCCCGCCAGGTCCAGGGCCTCCTCCACGGTGACCGAGCGGCCCTCCTGCCGGTCGTAGACCCAGGCGTACAGGTCGCCGTCGGTGCCGTAGCAGGGGTAGACGTTCTCCAAAAGTGCCAGGTTCAGGTAGCGCTCCGTGGTGACGGGGAAGGCGGCCACCTCACACCAGGTGCCGCTCTGGAAGGGAGCGTCCATGTAGCTCTGATACTGGGCCTTCCGGGCCAGGAGGGCGTCGTTGATGGCCTGGGCGTCGGGGCTGTCGTCCCCGGCGATCTGGGGGATCTCCAGGACGTTGCCCCGGTCGTCGTAATACTGGGTGTCCATGACGATGTGGGCCGTGGCTGTATCAGAGCCGGACTGGCAGGCCACCAGGACACCGGCGCAGAGGGTGAGGACGGCGGCCAGGAGCGCCAGGCCCCGGCCACGCTTGGGGGCGGGCCGCAGCAGGTCCCGGAGCCGGGCGCGCACAAGGCGCTTGCCGCCCTTCAGTTCGGTGGAAAACCAGGTGTGGGGACAGTTCATGGGGACCTCCTTTCTCGGTGGGGCTTCAGCGGCCGGAGCGGACGGCGTCCAGGATGACCTGGCCGTACCGGGCCCGGTCCTCCGGCGGGAGGCCCTTCACCACGTCGTCGTCGCAGCAGCGCTCCAGGTCTCCCTCGGCGGCCCGGAGCATCACCCAGGTGAGGGGGTTGAACCAGTGGAGGAGGTTGGCGCACAGCAGAAGGGCCTTGTAGAGGATGTCCCGGCGCTTGAAGTGGGTGAGCTCATGGCGGAGGATGAACCACAGGTCCTCTTTGGGCGGCAGCTCTTCGGGCAGGATGACGGTGGGGGCGAAAAGCCCCGTCATCATGGGGCCCTTCACGCCGGGGCAGGTAAGGAGCCGCACGGGCTGCCGGAGGCCCAGCTCCCGGGTGAGGCCGGGGAGAAAGACAGGGTCCTCCAGGGGCTTTGCCCACCGGTGCAGGTAGCTCTGAAACCGGAGCCAGCTCACCAGGTGCCACAGCAGCAGGAGGACGGTCCCGGCCAGCCAGCCCCAGAAGAGGACCTGGGACAGGGTGAGGGTCTGGGCCGGCTCCTGGGGGGCGGAGACGGCCGGCGGCGCGGTGGTCACGGGCTGCGCGGGGGCGGAGGGGCTGGTCCCGACCGGCGGGGCGGAGGTGGAGACGGGGGCGGAGGGCTCCGCCGCCGGGGGCGCGGTGTAGACCACCCGGTCCTCCGGAGGCTCCAGCCGCACCGGGGCCTCCGGCAGGGAGAAATTCACCGGGATGAGGAGCCGCACCGCCACCGCCAGCCAGGCCCAGTACCGCCACCGGATGGAGTACCTTCGGGAGAGGAGGGGGCCTCCAGCTTTTCCCGGACGCCGGTGGAGGGGAAGGGGGCAAAGGCGTTGCCCCGGATAAGCGAATCCATATAAAGCCCGGT
>DXDV01000235.1 GCA_019115345.1 Candidatus Intestinimonas stercorigallinarum
GCTTGGTGCGGTAGACCAGCTTGGACTCGTAGACCACGTCGGTGATGTGCTCGAAGACCCGGGCGGGCAGCTCCACCCGGACGCCGATGTCCACCTGGTTGTTGATGAGGGGGATGCCCAGCTTCTTGCACTGGTTGGCGAACCACTCGGCGCCGGAGCGGCCGGGGGCGGCGATGAGCCAGTCGCAGGCGACCTCGCTCCCGTTCTCCAGCTCCAGGCGGTAGCCCTTGTCGGCGGTCTCGATGGCCCTGACGGCGGTGTTGAAGCGGAACTCGATGCCCCGCTTCAGGTCCTCGTAGATGTTCTGGAGGATGATGAGGTTCTTCTCAGTGCCCAGATGCTTGCACCGGGCCTGGAGGAGGTGGAGGTCGAACTCCAGGGCCTTTTTCTCCAGGGCCTTGGCCTCGGGGGTGGCGGTGGAGTACATCTCGGTGGTGGCCCCGTGCTCCACGTTGATGGAGTCCACGTACTCGATGAGTTCCATGACCTCCTTGGCGTCCATGAAGTCGGTGAGCCAGCCGCCGAAGGCGGTGGTGAAGTTGAATTTGCCGTCGGAGAAGGCGCCGGCCCCGCCGAAGCCGCACATGGTGTCGCAGACCTTGCACTGGATGCAGTCCTTCACCTTCCCCGCCACGATGGGACAGCTGCGGCTGTAAATGTCCCGGCCCTGCTCCAGGACCACCACCTTCAGCCCGGGCTCCCGCTTCATCAGCTCATAGCCGGCGTAGATGCCCGCCTCTCCGCAGCCGATGATGGCGACGTCGTATCTCTCAGTCATGATGCGCCCTCTCCTTTGAAAGCTCTTCTTTTCCCCGCCGGAATGGGGCGGGGACATACTTCCTCTAGTATAGTATAGCATGTTCTGTCAAGCCTTGCGCCCCCGCGCAAGAAAAACCGCCCCTCCAAACGGAGGGGCGGTCTGCGCGCTCAGAAGATGGTGCCCACGGCGGTCATGCCCTGGTCCAGGTCGGCCCGGTAGTCCGGGTCGTCGGGGTTCAGGCTGTTGACGACCACCCCGTCGCTGCCGTTGTGGGCGGTGGAGTGGAGGAACTTCCCCTCCCCCAGGTACATGGCCACGTGGCCGGGGAAGAAGAGAAGGTCGCCGGGGCGCATCTCGGAACGGGGGATCTCATGGACGGGGAAGCCCTCCACGATGGCGGCGTCCCGGTAGATGACCACTCCGTTGAGGAGGTAGCTCATAGAGACCAGCCCCGAGCAGTCGATGCCCATGGGGGTCTTGCCCCCCCAGCGGTAGTGGGCGCCCTGGTAGGTGAGGGCGGTCTCCACCACCGCTCTCCGCAGGGCCTCCGGGTCGTCGAATCGGGGTTTTTCGTAATATTCCCCAAGAAAACTACATTTTGTATAGCCCTCCCGGCCGTCGGGCAGCTCCACCCGCTGCCAGCCGTCGGCGTTGGGCTCCCCCACCGGGGAGAGGATGGCACCCCGGGTGAGGGTGGCTAGGGGGAAACAGGCCACGGCGGGGCCGGAGAGGACGTCGCAGATGCCCTTGAGGACCACCCGCTTGGGCAGGCCCATCCACCGCCGGACGTAGCTCTCCCCGAAGAGGAGGGCCTCGGCGGGGGCGTAGCCCTCGTAGCGGTAGGGGGTGCGCACCTGATACCAGCCGGGGACGGTCTCCTCCAGGACCTCCACCACCATGCCGGCCAGGGCCTCGTCGGCCCGCTCGCACTGGCGGGCGGGGCGGCTCATGAGGGGACAGATGGGTTGGGTGACGATGGCGTGCATGGCGGTTATCCTCCCGAACAGAATTCCGGCGCCGGGGCGCCGCAGGCGTCATAGATGGCCTTGGCCAGCCGGCCAAGGAAGCGCTTTTGCTCCTTCTCCCCGTCCAGACTGGGACCGTCCCAGGTGAAGATGCCCAGGAACCAGTCGCCGCCGGGCTGGAAAAAGACCCCGGCGTCGTGGCAGACGTGGTCCAGTCCGCCGGTCTTGTGGGCGAAGTCCACCGGGTAGGGGAGATAGCGCAGGATACAGTCCATGGACCGCTGGCGGCGGAGCATGTCCAGGGCCACGGCGGTGAGGGGGCCGTCCAGCAGCTCCCCCCGGCACAGCTTCCGGTAGAGGGTGAACTGGTCGGCGGCGGAGGTATAGTTGTTCCGCCCGGCGGCGATGGCGGCCCAGTCCAGCATCTTCCGCTGGCAGACCGTATGCCGCAGCCCCAGCTTCTCCCGGGCGTAGGCGTTGACCGTCTCGAAGCCCACCAGGTCCAGCACCCGGTTGGTGGCGGTGTTGTCGCTCTCCACGATCATCCAATAGAGGAGCTCCCACAGGGAGCGCCGGGTGGGGCCGTCCTCAAAGACCTCCGAGTCCTCCAGCAGCGCTTCGGCAGGCAGGTCCAGGGTCTGGCCCAGGGCGAGTCTGCCCCGGCGCACCTCCTCCAGGGCGGAGAGCAGCACCGGCACCTTGATGGTGGAGGCCGACACCACCTGGGCGTCGGGCTCGAGGGCCCAGAGGACCCTGCCGCTCTCCACCTCCGCCGCCAGCAGGGAGACCCGGCCGGGGAAGGCGGCGGTCTCCCGTTTCAAAACAGCGTCCAGCTCCTGAGCGGTCATCCGGGGAGCACCTCCAATCGTCCGGCATCGGCGTCCATGGCGGCCATGGCCCCCAGGGGGAGGGAGGCCGTGGGCAGGGTGTGGCCGCAGGCGAGGCCGGAGAGGACCGGCTTGCCGGCGGGCACGATGAGCTCCCGGAACACCTCCTCCAGGGCGAGGGTGACGGCGGGGTCCTCGGGGACGCAGTTGGTCCAGGCCCCCAGGATCACCCCGGCGCAGTCGTGGAATTTGCCGGCGTTCCTCAGCTGGGTGAGCATGGCGTCCACCCGGTAGACATGCTCGTCCACGTCCTCCAGGAAGAGGAGCTTCCCCCTGGCGTCGAGCTCCCAGGGAGTGCCCAGGGAGGCGGCCAGGAGGGACAGGTTGCCCCCGCACAGCCGCCCCATGGCGCTCCCCGGAGCCAGGGCGGCAAGGGGCTGCCCGGCGGGGTTCTCCACCGGCCCGGCCAGGGGCCCGAAGAGACAGCGGCGCAGGCCGTCCATGGTGAAGCCGTCCACCGGCTGGTAGTACTCGGTGGACGGCATGGGGGTGTGGAAGGTGACGAAGCCGCACAGCTGCTGGAAGGCGGTGTGGAGGGCGGTGACGTCGCTGTACCCGGCGAAGAGCTTGGGCCGCCGGGCGATGGCGTCCAGGTCCAGCAGGGGGAGGACGCGGTGGGCGCCGTAGCCGCCCCGGATGCACAGCACTCCGGCGATGGTATCGTCGGCGAAGGCGTCCTGGAGGTCTTTGGCCCGCTGGGCGTCGCCGGCGGCCAGGTAGCCGTGGCGGCTGGTGAAGTAGCAGGAGGGGTAGGGCGCCGGCTCCAGGCCCAGGGCCTTCACGGCGTCGATGGCGGGACCCAGGCGCTCCGGGGGCACCGCCGAGCTGACGGACACCAGGGCCACCCGGGCGCCGGGGTAGAGATGGTTGGGGGCGATCATTTCCTGGTCACATCCAATTTCCAAAGATGAGCATGCTCACAGCCGGGCCCGGTAGGCGTCCAGCTCGGCCCGGGTGCCCCGGACGAAGTGGCCGGGCTCCACCTCCTCCCACAGGGGAGGGTTCTCCGGGCTGTAACCGTGGCAGGCGGGGTCGTAGACCTCCAGCACCTTCTGCCGCTCGGAGATGGGGTCGGGCTGGGGGATGGCGGAGAGGAGGGCCCGGGTATAGGGGTGGAAGGGGTGGGCGAAGAGGGTCTCGGTCTCGGAGAGCTCCTGGAGCTCCCCCTTGTAGATGACGGCGATGCGGTCGCAGATGAAGCGCATCACCGAGAGGTCGTGGGCGATGAAGAGGTAGGTGAGGCCCCGCTCCTTCTGGAGCTTGGCCATCAGGTTGAGGACCTGGGCCCGGATGGACACGTCCAGGGCCGAGATGGGTTCGTCGGCGATGATGAAGTCGGGGTCCAGGATGAGGGCCCGGGCAATGCCGATGCGCTGGCGCTGGCCGCCGGAGAACTCATGGGGGAAGCGGCTGGCGAACTCGGGCAGGAGGCCCACGTCGCTCAGGGCCTTGGCCACCTTCTCCTCCCGCTGGGCCTGGGTGAGGTGGAGCTTCTGGGCGTAGAGGCCCTCGGAGACGATATAGTCCACCTTGGCCCGCTCGTTGAGGGAGGCCATGGGGTCCTGGAAGATCATCTGGATCTTCCGGGTGACGGCCCGGTCCACCTCATGGCTGACCTTGCCGCTGATCTTCTCCCCCTGGAACCACACCTCGCCGCCGGCGGTGGGGTGGATGCGGATGATGGCCCGGCCGATGGTGGTCTTGCCGGAGCCGGACTCCCCCACCAGGCCGAAGGTCTCCCCCTTGTGGATCT
>DXDV01000236.1 GCA_019115345.1 Candidatus Intestinimonas stercorigallinarum
TGGCGATGACGACGGGCTCGCCGCCCTCCATGACGGCGACGCAGGAGTTGGTGGTACCAAGGTCGATACCGATGATCTTAGACATAAACGATTCCTCCAATATATCGAATATTGTTTTTCACGATGCTGAGTAGGGGCGGCCTGCGGCCGCCCGCAGGCAACCGGGTCAATTGGCCACCTTCACCATGGCGAAGCGGATGACCTTGTCGCCCAGCCGGAAGCCGGACTGAAAGACCTCCACCACGGTGTTCTCCCCGGCGTTCTCGTCCTCCACGTGCATGACGGCGTTGTGGAGGGCGGGGGCGAAGGGCTGGCCCAGGGCGGGGATCTCCTCCACCCCCAGCTTGGAGAGGATGTCCTTGAGGCCGGTCATGGTCATCTCCACGCCCTTTTTGTAGGCCTCGTCGGCGGTCTCCTGCTTGAGGGCCCGCTCCAGGTTGTCGTATACCGGCAAAAAGGCGGCCACGGCGTCGCTCTTGGCGCCCTGGTAAAGGCCCTCCTTTTCCTTCTGGGAGCGCTTGCGGAAGTTGTCATACTCGGCGGCCAGCCGCAGATACTGGCCCTCCTTCTCCTCCAGCGCTTTCCGGAGTCCTTCCAGCTCCTCCGGCGGGGGGGAGGCTTCCGCCTCTTCCGTCTGGGGAAGGCTCTGGTCCTCCGCCTGGGGGGCGGTCTCCTCCACGGGGCGCTCTTCCACCGCGGCTTCCTGCTGTTTCTTTTCCTGCTTGCTCAAGCGATTACCTCCTATGTGGATCGGCCTATTTCTCCCGGTCGTCCCCCGGCGGCAGGCCGCCCTGCTCGAAAAGGCGGCTGAGTCCGGCGGCGAAATAGGAGAGGCGGGCGGTGATCTTCGCGTAGTCCATCCGGGTGGGGCCCACCACGCCGATGACGCCGCGCATACCGTCTCCGATGTCGTAGCTGGCCACCACCACGCTGGTGTCCTTCAGGGCGTCGGCCACGTTCTCGGGACCGATGAGGATCTCCATGGGGTCCCCCTGGGGCACCGGGAAGCGCCCGGCGTCCTGGTCCTCGCTGAGGTAGCTCATGAGGGGGGCGGCCCGGTCCAGGCTCCGGTACTCCGGGTGGGAGAGGAGGCTGGCGATGCCGGCGGTGTGGACGGTGCGGCGCTCCAGGCTCTCCAGCACATCCATGGCGAAGGAGACCACCAGGGAGATGAGGCCGTAGGCCTCGCCGGCGGCGTGGGAGGCCACCCGCATGAGCTCGGGGGTGATCTCGTCCAGGGTGAGGCCGGTGAAGGTGGTGTTCAGCAGGGTGTTCAAAAGCTGGAGCTGGGCCTCGCTCAGGTCGGCGGGGAGCCGCACCAGCCGGTTGCGGACCACGTTGGTGTCCGTCATCACCACGATGATGAAGGAGTCGCTGGCCACCATCAGCAGGTCGAAGCGCTGGATGGTCACCCGGCCGCTGCCGGCGGAGAGGGCGAAGGCGGGATACTGGGTGAGCTGGGAGATCACCCGGCCGGCCTGGTCGATGACCTGGTCCAGCTCCCGCATCTTCAGGTGCAGGGCCTCGTTGAGCCTGCGGGTCTCCTGGACCGACAGGCGGTAGTCCTCCATGAGCTCGTTGACGTACACCCGGTAGCCCCCCGGAGAGGGGATGCGCCCGGCGGAGGTGTGGGGCTGCTCCAGCAGGCCCAGGGCCTCCAGGTCGGCCATCTCGTTGCGGATGGTGGCCGGGGAGACGTTGAGTCCCGGCGTGGAGGCGATGACCTTGGAGCCCACCGGCTCCGCCGTCTGAATGTAGTTTTCGATGATGGCGCGGAGGATCTTTTTCTTCCGTTCTGTCAAATCCACGCCGCGCTCACCTTCTTTGTCTGTGGTTTTAGCACTCATTCTCCCTGAGTGCTAATGTAAATCTACCACCGCCCCGGTCAAAAGTCAATAGGGAAGGATGTAAATTAAATGTGAACGGTCAAACGGCGGAAAATTTTGCTTTTTGCCTTTGCAGGCCCGGCCGGTGATTGCCAAGGCCAGCCAGATGTGGTAGGATAGTGAAAATCAGCCTTTCCGGGCTGCGCGCGCGGCGCACGCGCGCTCCCGCCCGTGCGCACGGGAAGGGAAGCCGTCCGCCTTCTTTTCCAAATCCTTTCCAGTATAGGATGCCCGTCTCCTCCACATCCTTTTCCATACAGGAATCTTCGATGATGGAGGAGACGATCCATGATGAAACGAACCCTCGCCGCCCTGCTGTGCGTCTGCGCCCTCCTGCCCTCCGCCGCCCACGCGGCCGCCCCCCAGGCGGAGGCGGCCGCCGCCGTGCTCATGGAGAAGGAGACCGGCGCCCTGCTGTATGAGCAGGACGCCCACGACAAGCGGGAGCCCGCCAGCGTCACCAAGATCATGACCCTGCTGCTGGTGATGGAGGCGCTGGAGGAGGGCCGCCTGGCCCTCACCGATCAGATCGCCGTCTCCGCCCACACCGCCTCCATGGGGGGCTCCCAGGTCTATTTAAAGGAGGGGGAGCGGATGAGCGCCGGGGAGCTCATCAAGGCGGTGGCGGTGGTCTCCGGCAACGACGCCGCCGTGGCTCTGGCCGAGCACATCGCCGGCAGCGAGTCCGCCTTCGTCTCCCGCATGAATGAGAAGGCCGCCCAGCTGGGCATGGCCGACACCAATTTCGTCAACTGCACCGGCCTGCCGGCGGCGGGACACCTGACCTCCGCCTACGACATCGCCCTCATGTCCCGGGAGCTCATCCTCCGCCACCCCCAGGTCCGGGAGTACACCACCATCTGGATGGACACCATCCGGGACGGCCAGTTCCAGCTGGCCAACACCAACCGGCTGGTCCGCTTCTACGAGGGCTGCACCGGTCTCAAGACCGGCTTCACCACCTCCGCCCTCTACTGCCTCTCCGCCACCGCCGAGCGGGAGGGGATGGAGCTCATCGCCGTGGTGCTGGGGGCTCCCACCTCGGCCCAGCGCTTCACCGCCGCCCAGGACCTGCTCACCTACGGCTTCGCCAACTACACCCTGGTGGACGTCCGGCCCGGTCAGGCCATCCCCCCGGTGGCCGTCTCTCTGGGGACGTCGGAGACCGTCCAGCCCGTGCTGGGCGAGAGCAGCCGCATCCTGGTGGAAAAGGCCCGGCTGGACCAGGTCTCCACCGACCTCCGCCTGACCGACGCCGTGGAGGCGCCGGTGGAGGCCGGGCAGAAGCTGGGAGAGCTGGTGGTCACCGCCGGCGGCGAGACCCTCCGGACCATCCCCCTGGTGGCCCACGAGGGGGTGGACCGGATCACCGTCCCCGGCCTCTTTTTCCGCCTGATCCGGACCCTCTTTCTGTCCGGCTGAGGCCCCGGTCCTTCTTTTAGAGAAAAAACCGGAAAAATATGCGTAAATTTTCCGCCTACCCCCTCCCCACACCTTGACGGGTCGGCATTTGTGTTGTATAATTCACACAAATAACCTGAGCTATATTTTGAGTCAATTAGCGTTATTGACAACCGACGATGGGATCTTCTAGAGACATTTGGATAATATTACCAAAGAAATGAGGCGTTGACCATGGATCGCAGAACTGACGCCGCCGCCGGGCGGCTGGTGGAGGCATATACCTCCGGGGAAGCCATCCGGGCCTGGGAGTTCATGGGTTCCCACGCCCAGGAGCGGGACGGGAAGCAGGGTTACGTCTTCCGGGTCTGGGCGCCCCACGCCGAGGAGGTCTCGGTGGTTGGGGATTTCAACCACTGGGAGGAGGGGACCCACCCCCTCTCGCCCCTGGGCGGCGGCATCTGGGAGGGCTTCATCCCCGGGCTGGAGCGGTACGACGTGTACAAGTACGCCGTCCGCGCCCGGGACGGCCGCACCCTCATGAAGGCCGACCCCTACGCCTTCCACGCCGAGACCCGTCCCGGCAACGCCTCCAAGCTCTACGAGCTGGGGGGCTACCAGTGGAACGACCAGTCCTGGATGGACTACCGGAAGAAAAACCCGGTCTACCACCGTCCCCTGAATATCTATGAGGTCCACCTGGGCTCCTGGCGCCGGACGGGGGAGGGGGAATTCCTCTCCTACCGGGGGGTGGCCGAATACCTGGTGCCCTACGTGAAGGAGATGGGCTTCACCCATGTGGAGTTCATGCCCCTCACCGAGCATCCCCTGGACGACTCCTGGGGCTATCAGTGTACCGGCTACTTCGCCGCCACCAGCCGCTTCGGCACCCCGGACGACCTCATGTACCTCATCGACCAGCTCCACCAGGCCGGGGTGGGGGTCATCCTGGACTGGGTGCCCGCCCACTTCCCCAAGGACGCCTTCGGCCTCTACGAGTTCGACGGCGAGCCCTGCTACGAGTACCAGGACATGCGCAAGGGCGAGCACGCCGACTGGGGCACCCGGGTCTTTGACTACGGCCGCAGCGAGGTCCGCTCCTTCCTCTTCTCCTCCGCCCTCTTCTGGCTGGAGCAGTACCACATCGACGGCCTGCGGGTGGACGCGGTGGCCTCCATGCTCTACCTGGACTACGGCCGCCAGGGGGGCGAGTGGGTCCCCAACATCCACGGCGGCAACGAGAACCTGGAGGCTGTGGATTTCCTCCAAAAGCTCAACGAGCGCGTCTTTGCCGAGCACGGCGACGTGATGATGATCGCCGAGGAGTCCACCGCCTGGCCCAAGGTGTCCCATCCCGTGAGCGACGGCGGCCTGGGCTTCAATCTGAAGTGGAACATGGGCTGGATGAACGACGTGCTCCACTACATGAAGCTGGACCCCTACTTCCGGCAGTACAACCACCGGGACATC
>DXDV01000237.1 GCA_019115345.1 Candidatus Intestinimonas stercorigallinarum
CCCCCCGCAGCTCCATCCACGGGGCGGGCCTGCCCTGGGAGCTGGGAGTGGCGGAGGCCCATCAGGCCCTTATCGAAAACGGCCTGCGCAGTCAGGTAGTACTGGAGACCGACGGCAAGCTCATGACCGGCCGGGACGTGGCTATAGCCTGTATGCTGGGGGCTGAGGAATTCGGCTTTGCCACGGCGCCCCTGGTGGCCCTGGGCTGCTGCATGATGCGGGTGTGCAATCTGGACACCTGCGCCGCCGGTGTTGCCACCCAGAACCCGGAGCTGAGGAAACGCTTTGGCGGCAAGCCGGAATATGTCATCAATTTCATGTATTTTATCGCCCGGGAACTGCGGGAGTATATGGCCCGGCTGGGCCTGCGCAGCGTGGATGAGCTGGTGGGCCGCAGAGACCTGCTGAAGCTCAGGGGGAATATGCCCGCCGGGCAGGCTTCCACCGTTGACCTGCGCGGGCTGCTGGATGGAGGCCCTGCCGCCGTCCACTTCCGGCCGGAGGAGGTCTACGACTTCCATCTGGAGCGTAGCCTGGACGAGAGCGTGCTGCTCTCCAAGCTGGGAAAGAGTCTGAAAAGCAAGAAGTCCGGCTCCCTGGAGCTGGAGGTATCCTCCACCGACCGGGCCTTCGGCACCCTCTTCGGCTCAGAGATTACACGCCAATGGGGAGACAGCCTGCCTGAGGACAGCTATGTGATACGCTGCCGGGGCGGCGGAGGCCAATCCTTCGGGGCCTTTATCCCCAAAGGGCTCACCCTGGAGCTGGAGGGAGACTGCAACGACGGCTTCGGCAAAGGGCTCTCCGGCGGAAAGCTGGTGCTCTATCCCCCCAAGGCCAGCCCCTTCAAGCCCGGGGAAAACATCATCGTGGGCAACGTGGCCCTTTACGGCGCCACCTCCGGCAAAGCCTTTATAAACGGCATGGCCGGGGAACGCTTCTGCGTGCGCAACTCCGGCGCCATAGCGGTGGTGGAGGGAGTGGGCGACCACGGCTGCGAGTACATGACCGGAGGCCGCTGTGTCATTCTGGGGCCCACAGGCAAGAACTTTGCCGCGGGCATGTCCGGGGGCATAGCCTATGTGCTGGACGAGAAGCATGACCTGTACATGCGGCTGAACAAGGACCAGGTCATGACCGACACCCTCACCGAGAGCCATGATATCGCCGAGCTGCGCTCCCTTATCGAAGAGCATGTGGCGGCCACCGGCTCCCCCAGAGGCAAAAAGATACTGGCGGCCTTCCATTCCTACATCCCCTGCTTCAAGAAGGTCATGCCCAGAGATTACGACAGGATGCTCCGCTCAATTGCTCAATTTGAGGAGAAGGGCATGTCCCGGGAGCAGGCGGAGATCCAGGCGTTTTACGCCAACACCAGGACCTGAGAGGAGGCGGAGTCATGGGAAAACCCACTGGTTTTTTGGAATATCAGCGAAGCGAAGACCTGCGCAGGGACCCGGCGGAACGGGTGAAGGACTGGGAGGAATTCCATATCCCCCAGCCCGAAGAGGTGCGGCGGCAGCAGGGCGGGCGGTGCATGAACTGCGGCGTGCCCTTCTGCCAGACCGGCATGATATACGAGGGCAGGGCCTTCGGCTGCCCTCTCCACAACCTCATCCCTGAGTGGAACGACATGATACTCTCCGGCAACTGGGGCCACGCCCTCAGCAGGCTCCACAAGGCCAACAACTTCCCTGAGTTTACCGGCCGGGTCTGCCCCGCCCCCTGCGAGGCCGCCTGCATCTGCGGCATCTACGGGGATGCGGTCACTATCCGGGACAACGAGCTGAGCATAATCGAGGACGCTTTTGCCAGGCGCAGGATCCCTCGCCGCCGTCCGCCCCAGACCTCCGGCAAAAAGGTCTGCGTGGTTGGCTCCGGCCCGGCGGGGCTTGCAGCGGCCGACCAGCTGAACCACCGGGGCCATCTGGTGACGGTGGTGGAAAAGGAGGAAAGGCCCGGCGGTCTGCTCATGTACGGCATACCCAACATGAAGCTGCCCAAGGGGATAGTTCAGCGCCGTATCGACCTGATGACCGACGAAGGTGTCAGCTTTGTATGCGGCGTGGATGCCGCCCGGCCGGAGGTGGCTCAAAGGCTGCTGCGGGAATATGACGCGGTACTGCTCTGCTGCGGGGCGGGCCTGCCCCGGCCCCTGGGGCTGGAGGCCCAGGGTATCAGCGGAATTTGCTACGGCACGGAATACCTGAGATCCGCCGTGGAGCGGGCTCAGTTCGGCAAGGCTGACACCCCCTTCCCCAGCGCCGAAGGCCTGGACGTGGTGATAGTCGGCACCGGGGACACCGCCAGCGACTGCGTGGCCACCGCTTTGCGCCAGGGCTGCCGCTCGGTGACTCAGCTGGTGCGCCGGCCCATGGAGGACTATCTGGACAGCCAGGGCCGGCTGCCCCTGGCCTACGCCCACGAGGAGGCCCTGGCGGTCTTCGGTTCCGAGCCCCGGCGTTTCGGCGTCAAGGTAAAGGAACTCATATCCGACGGCAAAGGCGGGCTCAGCGGTCTGGTCACCAGCCAGGGGGACACCATCCCCTGTCAGCTGCTCATAGGTGCCACCGGCTTTACCGGCTGCCGGGAGGACGTGTGCCGGGCCTTCGGCGTAGAGATGGACAGGACCGTCAAAACCGCAAAGGGCGGCTATGCCACCAGTGTGGAAGGGGTCTTCTCCGCCGGCGACATGCGGCGGGGACAATCCCTGGTGGTCTGGGCCATTGCCGAGGGCCGCTCCGCCGCCGCCGAGATAGACGAATACCTTATAGGCTACACCAATCTGGTGCGGAGCATCTGAGTTACCATTTCGCTGCTTATAGGGCAAAGTCCCTGTAATTTGCCCAGCGGGAAACGCAGAAAGGCGGCAGACACTTCAAAAAGTGTCTGCCGCCTTTTTTTGCAAAGCTCAGCCTGCGTCTTTTCTCCGGGCCGGGATGCTCCCCCAGTTTGAGTCCACTGGGTTTTGTCTCACCTGTGCCCCATTGATGGCCGGGCTCATATCCGAGGCCGGGCGGCCAAGGCGGAAGTATTTTAAAAACGCATAACTTCCATGCCCAGCATTCGGCCCAGCACCGCCAGGCAGTCTCCCCAGGCGCCCTGTATAACCGCAAAATGGGGTTCAAGCCCCTGTCTTATGCTCTCTTCCACTATCTCCCGGCTGGGCTTTCTGCATTTGAAAACAAGGGAGGTGCCTATAAACTGTTTTTCCCTGTCCTCCGTGCTGCCCTCCATTATGAAAAACCTGAAAGTCCCTCCGGGGTTCCTGCTCACCCGAAAGACCGTCGCCTCCCGGAAAGGACGGCAGCCGAAGTCCATTGCCGGACCTATCTTCCTGTTTGGGTGAACTCCCACCATGGCCCCGGTATCCTCCCGGGCCAGAGAACAGGCGCCGGCCCCGCAGTGCCAATAGCTTATGGTATTCTCCCTTGTATTATAGAGTAGTAGTTATTAAAGCCCCTCTCCAAGGGCTGTGCTACACTGTAAGGGATGCTGTGGATTGGTAGTGTCCTCCTACCACAAGATGGTTCGCGAAAGGTTCCAACCACAGCCCCTTACACTTTTGTTAATCAGTTAAATACCGCCAGACGGTTGATGTAGAACAAGGATACAAAAGTAAGGCGCACTGTGGATACAGCATCACATATTTATCGTTGGAGGTATTTGTTATGATGGTTTCTGTTGGTATCGATGTCTCGAAAGATAAGCACGATTGTTTCATCGTCAACTCTGAGGGTGAAATCCTGGCGGATGTGTTCACTATCCCCAACAACATGGATGGGTTTCACTATCTGTTACAACGAATCCAGGATTGCGCCAACACGCAGAACAAAATAAAAGTAGGGCTTGAGGCGACCGGACATTACAGCTACAATCTGCTCGGGTTTCTTCTCGACAACGGTCTACCCACCTATGTCTTGAATCCCTTGCGTACAAACATTTACCGAAAGAGTCTCAGTCTGCGAAAGACTAAAACCGACCGGGTGGATGCACGAACGATTGCTTCTATGCTGTTATCCGATGTGGGCCTCAAACCCTACACAGATACAGCATACCACAATGAGGAGCTAAAGTCACTGACCAGATACCGTTTTGACAAGGTGAAAGAGCGTGCCAAGCTGAAAAGTTCTATCGCTCGACTGGTCTGCATCCTGTTTCCAGAGTTGGAAAAGCTCGTTCCTTCTCTGCATATTGCTTCTGTCTACGCCCTGCTGGAGGAGTTCCCCGGTGCCAAACAGATTGCCGCAGCTCATTTGACGAGGCTGAAAACACTGCTCGAAACCGCCTCTAAAGGCCACTACAAACGGGACATGGCTCTTGAAATCCGGGATGCCGCCAGAAATTCTATTGGCTCCTGGATGCCTGCCAAGTCTCTTGAATTGCAGCACACCATCCGGCTCATCCGAGAACTGGACGACGAAATTGCTGAAATTGAAAAGCAAATTCAAGCCATTATGGATGAACTTAATTCTCCCATTACCACTATCCCAGGGATTGGATTCCGAATGGCTGCCATGATTTTTGCTGAGGTTGGTGACTTCACTCGTTTTGATTCCCCGGACAAGCTGTTGGCCTACGCTGGGATGTCGCCCTCAACTTACCAGTCTGGACAACTCAAGAATTGCTACCCACACATGGAAAAGCGTGGCTCTCGATACCTACGCTACGCTCTTTACAACGCGACCAAGTATGTCTGCCACTGGGATCCGACCTTTGCTGCCTATCTTGCTAAGAAGCGTGCGGAGGGCAAACACTACAATGTCGCGCTTTCTCATGCTGCAAAAAAGTTGGTTCGTCTAATATTTGCTATGGAGAAATCCAGGCAGCCATATCGCTTGGTGGCTTGAGTGCAACTACTTGAATAGCCAGCAGGGGTCTGACAAGACCTCAGCTTTGCTATACCCTTTTTGAACCATCTCCCTTTCACCACAGCTATTCATTTTGTGGTTGACTTTTAATAGTTAATCTTTCGCTGAGGAAGGAGTGTCATTGGAATGGAAAACGCCATCATCCTGCTCCTGGTCGCCGCGGCCGTGGCCGTGGGGATCTGGTACACCGTCCGGCATTTCCAGGGCAAGGGCGGCTGCTGCGGCGGCGGGGACTACAAGCCCCGGAAGAAGAAGCTCTCCCATGTGGCCGGCCGGAAAACCTACCGCGTGGAGGGGATGCACTGCGCCCACTGCAAGCTCCGGGTGGAGGAGGCGGTCAACGACATCCACGGCGCGGCGGGGCAGGCCGACTGGAAAAAGGGCCTGCTGGTGGTCTCCTACGCGGAGACCCTCGACGATGAGGAGGTCCGCCGCAGGGTGGAAAAGGCGGGGTACCGCTTTGCGGGCACGGCGTCCTGATGTCTCATCCATAGGGAAACGCACGCCTGGGAGAAAAAGAAAAGAGGGGTTCCGGCATCTGGACTGCCGGGACCCCTCTCATTTGTTATGGGATCGAAGTCTGGAACTGTCCCGGGTTGAGCACGGAGATCACGCCGCCCCAGGCGCACATCAGCTTGGAGCTGTTGTTGAGGGCGGGGGAGCCGCCGAGGAGCACCGTGGGGGAGCCGGGCGTCCAGGGGGCGGTGATGACGGGGACGCAGGGGGCCGGGGCGAACATCACCGGCGGGGGCTTGACGGTGGCCGGATTGGCCGGACAGCTGCACATGCCGAAGGGAGGGATGTTCCCCATGGGCTTGCAGTCCATGATGGTGGCCGCCGGCTTGGAGGCCACCAGCACGGTGGTCTGAGAGTTGACGATGAGGGTGGAGGGGGCGGCGCCGAAGCTGCATTGGAGATTGGCGCCCATACATACGCAGATTCCCATGTGTTCACCTCTTAGATGGCGGCTGCAGTGCATCCGGCGCCGATGGCGTGCTGGAAGCGCAGCACGTCCAGATTGAATTGCGCCAGCTTCTCGATCTGGCCGGCCCGCAGATCCTCCCACTCCGCCCGCCGGGCCATGAGGTCGGGAAAATCGGAGCTCCATGCCGCCGCGGCTTCGGTCTCCTCGGCCTGAACGGCCTCGGTCTCCTCCGCCTGAACGGACTCGGTCTCCGGAGCGGGGGAGGTTTCCAGGGTGTAGACCGCCTCGGGAGCGCCGCCCAGCTGGGACAGGGACTCGGAGAGCCGGGTCAGCTCCTGATTCTGGGTCTCCAGGCTGGACAGCAGGTCCCGCACCTCGGTCTCCACCTGGAGCTCCGCCTGGGGGCAGGCCGCCTCGGCCTCGGTCAGGGCGGCCTGCTGGGTCAGGACCTCCGGGGAGTCGGGGGCGTAGGTGTAGCGCAGCTGACTGAGGGCCTGCTGCTCCCGCTCCACCTGATAGGCGGCGGCGTGGACCTCGTTCCGGTTTTCCAGGGCCTGGGAGACGGCCTCATCGGCGGTGAGGGTAGGCATGGGCTCCGCCTCCAGAACGTCGGAGAGGGCCAGGTCCGTCCCGTAGGGGTTGCCCAGGACGGTGTTCAGCTCCTGAAGGGCGGTATCGAGTTCGGCTTCGGCCTCCTGGAGGGCTTCCTCCGCCTGGGCCAGGGCCGTCTGGACCGTCTCCAGGTCGGCCTGGGCCCTCTCCAGCCGGGCGGTGTCGCCCGACGTCTGGGCGCTGCTGACCTGGGCGCTGACCTCGGCCTCCAACGCCCGGTAGAAGGCCACGCTCTCCTCCCGGAGGGCCGCCGTGTCCCGGCGCCGGAGGTAGGCAAAGGCCGGGGCGGCCACCTCTTCGGCGAGCTGGTTTTGCCGGGCCTCCTCATTTCGGGGGGCCTGGCTCTGGGCGAAGGCGCGGCGGAGGGCGTCGTCGGAGGTCCCCACGCCGGAGGCCAGGGCCAGCTCCGCCTGGCCAAGGCTCTGGGCGGCCAGGGCGCCGCTGCTCTCGTCCCGCATCCAGTCGATGAGTTCCGCCAGAGTCTTTGTGCCGCCGCCCGCCGAGGGGGGCGGCGTGCCGTCGGAGACGGCCTCCTCTGAAGGCGTCTCCGTGGGGAGGGGCTGGCCGCTCTCCGCCACGGGCGCCGGGGTCTCGGAAAGGGGAGCGCTCTCCTGGGGAGCGGTCGTCTCCGTGGGGGCGGGGGACGTCTCCCCGCCGGTGTGGGCGGGGGCGGTGGTCTCCGGCGGGGCGGTTTCCCCGCCGTTGAATTGGGCGGCGGCCAGACTGTCCAGCTGGGTCTGGGCGGCCCGGTCCAGGGCGTGGCGCACCAGCACCAGGCCCGCCACCAGGGCTGCCGCCAGAATGACCGCCACCACCGCCCAGTCCCTCTTTTTCATTCCGGACACCCCCTTGCCAAGCTACTGAATGAGTTCGTCAAAGGCCTCGCTGACCGTCTTGCCCGCCCGCAGGGCGTCCATCAGCAGGACCACCATCTGACAGCCCATCTCCATCAGGATCATATCCTCGGTAAACACGCCCTGGTCGATGGGCCGGTCCAGGGGAAAGCCCTGCACCGCGCGCACCGCCGCCATCAGGGGCAGCTCCAGCTCGGGCCGGGGCTCCACCAGCAGCACCGCCCCCATGGGCAGGACCTGGTTGAGACGGTTGACGCCCTCCAGCAGGGTGAGGCGGTCGATCTCCTCCAGGGAGCCGGGCACCTCGCAGTAGAACTGGAGGAACTTGGTGAACTCCGCCGTCTCGTTGTCCAGGGGCAGGAAGCTGTGGGTAAAGATCCAGGGCTTATCCTCCTCCGGGGAGTCCACCATGGCCACCAGGGTGGGCAGGGGGGCGGCCGGACTGGCCTCGACGGTCTTGCTGGGGATCTGCATATCCTCATAGTAGAGGCTCAGCGCCTCGAAGTCCCGCAGCATGGCCTGCTCCGTCAGGCTGGTGCCCTGAAGCAGTTGGTCTGAATATGACATAGCCTTCTCCTTCCTGTTGCGCCCCTTGGGTCAGTTATCCCGGTAGAAGCCCTTGCGCATGGCCTTGACCATCTCAAAGCCGCTTTTGGAGCGGAGGAAGGGCCCCGCCACTCCCATGGCCCTGATGCGCTCGTCCATGAGCTGGAATTGCTTTTGGGTGCCTTCCGTCACTTTCCGCGCTGTGGCTATCGGAACGTTGTTTGCTCCGTTGATGGCGGCCACATCGGTGTCGGCCAGTTCGCGGACCCGGTCGTACATGACCACCGCCAGATTGTGCCTGCGCTGCAGCTTGTTGGCGTCGGATTTGTTCTGGTTGGCGCCAAGGGCGCCGGTTGCCCGCAGCTTCTGCCGGAGGGAGCCCACCGACTTCTGAATGAAGAAGCCCACATTGACGGCGGTGTTGACCGCCGCGCCGATGGTGGAGCCCAGGGCGCTGGGATCGATGGACGCCAGGGCGGTGCCCATGCCCAAAATGTCCTTGAGGATGATTTTTGTGATCCCCTCCCGGCGGCGGTGCTCATTGGCCTCGGTGATCTCCTTGAGGACGTCGTAATCCTCCAGGGCGCGGATGGCCTCCTCCCGCTTCTCGGGCGTGGAGCCCTGCAGCCCGGCGGCGCTGACAGCGGCCTGGCTGGTCGGATCGCGCAGCTGCTTGGTCTTTTCATCCAGCCGTATCTTTCTGCTGCGGTCGGCTCTTGCGCCGGTGGTAGCCTCAAACTCCCGGTTGACCTTGAATCTCTTCTTGCTCTTGAGATGGAAAAACCCGTATTTCTTTGTCTGTTCGGAGCCGTACTCGTTTCTGCCGCTCAGCGCGCCCTGTGTGTTTTTGACGGCGAGCTTCGCGTCCGCCTTCTGGGCGCGGATATGCCGGAGATAGTGTTCGGCCTTGCCCAGGCGGATGGCGTCTTCCACCAGCCCGATGCCGGCGTTGACCGCCCCGATGATGGCGCCGATGACCGGGAGCTGCCCCAGGTAGGTGGTAAAGGAGCCGTGCCAGGCCAAGACCGAGTCCAGAAGCGACTGGATGGTCTCCACCGTCTCCATGAACATCTCCCACCGCTCATCGTGGGTGTGGGCTTTATGGGCGGGATCGCGCTGCTTCGACTCCTTGCGTTCCTGGAAATAGTCCTTGAGCTTGAAGGCCAGTTTCCCCACCTGGACGATGGTGTTGATGCTCTTGACGATGGCGCCGGCAATGGGGATGCCGCTGCTCTGTATCTCGCCGTCGCTCCACGCCTTGGCCTCATCAGGGTTCTTGTTGGCCACGTGGACCCAGGAGCGGTCCTTTCCGCCGCCGGTGTAGTCCACGGCGCTGCTGGCGACGTCAGCGGCCGGTGTTCCCACATCCACGACCGTGTCTTTCCCCCAGTCGAGGAACTTCTCGAAGCCCTTGCTTGCCCTGCTTTCGGCTGCGGCGCCTTCCTTGGGATTCTTCCGCTGACGATCGGTGAGGTTCCACACAGTGCTTGGCTGGCCGGCCGCTGCGCTCCTGGCCATCTCCTCGCATTTCCGTCCCACCATCGTCTTCTTGATGGTGGCCAGAATCGTTTGCTCCGTGAAACTCAAGTTCCTACGCGTGGACGACGAATTGCCTCCCTGGGGCGAAGCGCCTCCCTGGGGCGGAGTGCTACCCTGGGGCGGAGTACTTCCCTGTGGTGAAGCGCCTCCCTGTGGCGGAGTGCTGCCCTGCGGCGGAGTGCTACCCTGCGGCGGAGTGCTGCCCTGCGGCGGAGTGCTGCCCTGTGGCGGAGTGCCTCCCTGGGGCGGAGTACTTCCTTGAGGCGGAGTACTTCCCTGTGGCGGAGTGCTGCCCTGCGGCGGAGTGCCACCCTGGGACGGAGTGCTTCCCTGGGGCGCGGGCGCTGGCCGTTTGGGCGGCGCGGGCGCTGGCCGTTTGGGCGGCGGGGGCGCCGGCCGCCTGGGCGGCGCCGGTCTCTGGTTCATAGGGGCTGGGGACGGCGTGGTCGGCATACTGCTCCCTCCTATTCTGATCTGGATCTGAGATGGGCCTGCACCTGGGAGCCATACTCTCCCAATTCCTCGCTGCCCAGCGCCTTCCCGGTCTTGTTCTGTTCGGCCTGGACAGCCAGGAGCAGGTGTACCATTCCCATGGGTACGCCCTCCTCCGCGGCCAGGAAGGCGGCGGAGACGGCGATATTCTTGATGCTGCTGCCCGAGAGCTCAAAGCTCCGGGCCAGGAAATCGAAGTCGATATCCTCGCTTCGGGGCAGCTCCGCCGGAAGGACGGACCGCCAGATCTTCTCCCGCCGGTCCCGGTCGGGGAGGGTAAAGTCGATGATGAATTTGATGCGGCGCTTGAAGGCCTCGTCAAAGTTTTGGAGAAAGTTGCTGGCCAGGATGACGATGCCGTCGTACTCCTCCATCTTCTGGAGGAGGTAGGAGGTCTGGACGTTGGCGTACCGGTCGTGGGCGTCCTTGGTCTCAGACCGCTTGCCGAAGAGGGCGTCGGCCTCGTCGAAAAAGAGGATGCTCTGGCTCTTTTTCACCTCGTCAAAGACGGCGCCCAGCTGCTTTTCCGTCTCGCCGATGTACTTGGACATGACGCCGGACAGATCCACCTTGTAGAGCTCCAGGCCCAGCCGGTTGGCGATGACCTGGGCGGCCATGGTCTTGCCGGTGCCGGGCGGGCCGGTGAAGAGCATGGACAGCCCCCGGCCGTAGGCCACCTTTTTTCCGAACCCCCACTGGTCGTAGACCCGGTGGCGGTACTCCACCTGAGCGCAGGCGTTTTTGAGCCGCCGCTTCTGCTCCGGCGGGAGGATCAGATCCTCCCAGGTGTAGGCGGCGTTGACCCGGCTGGCCGTTTTCCCCAGGCTGTGGGAGAGCTGGGCGCGGCAGGCCCGGTGGAGGAGCCCCTCGTCCACCGCCGCCCTCCCATCCCAGAGGGCCAGCCGTCCGGCCTCCCGGGCGGCGGCGGAGATCTGTCCGGGGGTGAGGGCAAACTTGATGGCCAGGGTCTCCAGGCTGACCGACTCCTCCAGCGGGACGCCCTCCAGGCAGTGCCGCCACAGCAGCAGGCGGCCCGCCGTGTCCGGTACGTCCAGCTCCAGCTCCACGCTCTGCCAGGGGGAGCGGGGGACCTCCGGGGGCCAGGGGGCGGTGGAGAAAAGGAAGAGCCGCCCGCAGACCTGAGCCGCCTGCTCCAGGAGCATGCGGATGTGGAGGGTGCTGGGGCCGGTCCGGAGCGTTTTGACCTGCTCGTCGGAGGGGACCTCCTCCTCCCGGCCCAGCAGCAGCTCAAAGCCGTCGAAGGCCAGGGCGGCGTTCCGGATGACCGCCTCCCGGCAGGTGTGGAGCAGGATGTCCTCCCAGTTCATCCCGCTCTGGAACAGGGCGGAGAGGTCGGCCACCAGCAGGGGGCGGTCCTCCGTGCGGCAGAGGTGCCGGGCCAGGGTCCGCCGTCCGGAGCCGGGCTGGCCCCGCAGGTAGAAGAGCATGGGGGTCTCCGGGGGCAGCGCCCCGGCGCAGGCGGCCATCCGTCCGGCCCGGTCGGCATAGAGCACCAGGGGGGAGAGGTCCTCGTCCCCCGGCCAGAAGAGCTGGACCATCCCCTTCAGGGCGGGGTCCTGGCTCATATAGTCAAAGAGGAAGTGGAGGATCCGCCGGTCCAGCTTCAGGCCGGAGCGCAGGTCGCTGGCGTCGGCGCTTCCCTGGTGGCCGGCGGTGAAGAAGCAGGAGAGGACCTCCCTCCGCCCCAGCCAAAGGCCCAACAGGGCCTCCCGCAGGCTGGGGTCGCCGGTGAAGGAGCGCAGGCACAGCTCCAGGGTGGGCAGCTGGCCGCCGCCGGGCTGGAGCGCGGCGTACCGCGCCCCGTAGGAGGGCTCCAGCTCGAGGGCCAGGGCCAGGTAGACGCAGTGGCGCTCGAAGGGGGAGAGGGAAAAGACCCGGAAGAGATAGTCCAGGGGGGCCGTCCCGCCGGCCTCCACCGTGGCCTGACAGCGGCGGCGCAGCCGCTCCTCCAGCCGGTCGGCCAGCCGGAGGTCCTCCTCCCGGGCGTCGGGCTCGGGGCCGCCTTCCAGGGGGGCGAGCCGCCGGTCGGTCAGGCTCAGGACGGCCTGGAGATAGGCGTGGGTGGACGCAAAGGGCTCCGCCATGGACATCACCTCTCTTCCGTGGAGCTTCGTTACAGATTGCTCAGGAGGGTGGCCACGATCTGGGCCATCTCCCCCCGATTGAGGGTGGCTTTGGGGCTGAACTTGTAGTTTTCCGGCATTTCCAGGATGCCGGCCGCCCGGAGCCGGAGCACCGACTGCCGGGCATAGCCGGCGATCTCATCGAGGTCGGTATAGCCGGTATCCAGGCCCCTGGAGCGCAGCCGCAGGCCCACGCCGGAGGCCGTGTCGCCCAGCAGGGCGGCCATGTCCTCCCGGGTGATGGCGGCGCCGGCGTCCAGGGTCTCGCCGCGGATCAGGTCCCCCGCCAGATTGTTGAAATAGAGCCAGGCGGCAGCCCGGGCCACCGGGTCGGAGACGGATACGTCGGTATAGACCTCCACCGCCTGGCTGGGCAGGTTGACGGCGGAGAGCGCCCGGGTGACCAGGTCCAGCAGCTCCCCCCGGGTGGCCGGGTCGTCGGGACGGAAGGACGTCCCCTCCTCCAGAAGCCCGCGGGCGGCCAGGAAGGTCACATAGGGGTTGGCCCAGTGGCTGGCGTCCACGTCGTCGTAGGCCGCCGGCCGGTAGGCCACGCCGAATTTGGACAGGTGGGAGGTAAAGACGTACACGCCGCCGGCGCTCTCGTCGTAGAAGCTCTCGGTCACCCGCTCCACCGTGTCGTCCTCGCGGATATGATCCATCAGGAGGGCGTTGACGTCCTCCTCCTCAGCGGGGGCGTAGGGGACGAAGATCCGGACGCCGTAGACCTCGGTGAAGGCAGTCACAGCCTGTCCCCCCACGGTCAGGGTGGCGTCCACGCCGGGACGGCCCTCGTACTCCAGGCGGGCGAGGGTGAAGTCCACCGCCCCCTCCAGCCCGGAGACCTCCTGGATGGTGTCCCCGTAGAGACTCATGGCGCCCGCCGGGGTCTGGACCGTGAAGCGGTCCCAGGCCTCCTCGGAGATGCGGTCGAACTGGGCGTCGGTCAGCTCCAGGATATAGGTGTGGATGTCGCTGCTGCCGCGCAGGTCCTCAATGACGATGATGCCCTCCTTATAGCCGTCGCCCTCCAGCTGCTCGACGTCCTCCGCGTGCTGCTGGGCCAGGTCGATGAGGGCCTCCAGCTCCTCGTCGGTGACGGTGGTGGTGCTCACCCCGTCCTCCTCCGTGGTGTCCGAGGGCCAGAGCATGGTGTCGCTGCTGGCCCCCTCCTGGTTCAGCTCGTTCTCCACGCGGATGGTGGGGGCGGGCTCGGGGTCGTCGTCGTCATCGTCGTCGCGGCTGGAGCCGCCGCCGCCACCGCCGCCGCTGCCGCCGGAGTCGTTGGACACGATGCCGGAGATGGTGATGGAAAGATCGGCATCGGGGTATGTTCCGCCCTCCGTGTCCGGATGGATGGAATACATCCATAGGGCCTGTCCATCTTCCAAAACGCCGCCTTCCAGATACTCCGCCACATACCCCGCGGGGAGCCTCACGGCGGGGGTGGACTGGTTGTAGTCGGCCTCTACATAGATCGAGATCATGATCGAGTCGCCATCCGCACTCCATACGGTGCCGGAAGGCACCCGGCTGTGCACCTCCAGGGAATAGCCTGTGCCGGGGGAGGCGTCCGTCACGCCGATCAGCCGCAGAAAGGCGCTCTCATCCACTGTGAAGGTGACGGTGCAGTCCGCCGTCAGGAGATCTCCGCTGATCGTTCCGGTCCCATCACCATAGCTGTCGGTACTGATTTGGATCTCAGAGCCCCCTGCCGTACCATCCGTGGGCGCGACCGTACAGCTGGTCACCGCGGCGGCCCAGTCCGTCACCTGATACAGGTCGCTGCTCAGGGTAAAGGACAGATCTACGCCCTCGGTCCAGGTAAGGCTGGCGGCCTCCTCGTAATCCACCAGGACGGAGAAATAGTCGCTGGCAGCAAAGGTGACGGTGATCTCCGACCGGATGTCCAGAGTGACGTCAATGGTCTCCGCGCTCCATGTGGCGGGCGTGTGGAGAATGATGGTCTTGTCATCGACCCGTGTTGCCGCAACGTCTTCCGGATAAGCCTCCGTGACAGGCTCGTCCGCAAACACATAGCCGTCCCCCACAGTCAGAGTGACGTCACTGCCTGGAAAGATGCTGCCGTTGAAATTCGGTCCATCCACGGCGACCATCCCATAGATCTGCTCGGAGGTCAATGAACTAACGCCGCGGACCAGGATAGACTGCATGGGGGCAAAGGTAACGCCGTCCTCGGTGCGGTAATAGTATTCGCCGTCTGTTGTGACGGCCACGCCGCTCTCGTCCGGAGGCTCTGCCAGAAGGACGCTGGTGATGCTGAACGCGTCGATATTGATCCCATCGTAGTAGGGAATACTTAGGCTCAGCTCGGTCCCCGTCTCCGTGATCGTGCACGCGACGCTCTCGGCGTCGGGGCTGATGCTGGTGGGGGCCAGCAGGAGGGACGCCCCCGTATCGTCCACAGCGGCCAGAGTGACATCCAGTGTGGTATAGGTGCTGTCTGGGTAAGTGCCGGTGGCGGCGGGGTCTGGATAATACCACGTCGCATCAAATGTATAGGTGTCCGCGCCATCTACCAGCAGGGACTGGGGGGTCCAGGTCCCGGTCCCGCCGCCGTCGGCAATGTCGGGGAATGGCGTGACAAAAACCGTTTCACCGCTGTCTTTTGTAACGATGAAGTCGGTGGGGTTTTCCAGCGCATAGTCGGTGGCCGACGCGCTGAGGGAGGAGATCAGCACAAGAAATCCCAGCATCAGGACGGCTGCGGCCAGGGATATCCCCAGCTGCATGCGAAAACGCTCCCGGGTCGGTATCGTTTGACGTTCCATAGGCACCTCCTGATGGTCGCAAGGGGTCAATAGGTCTCCAGCCACACCGGGTGTTCGGCGGCGTGTTCTTCCCGGTAATAGGTGTCGCAGAGGTAGAGGTAGTGCTTGGCCGCCTTGTCCCGGCGGTGCTTTTTGAGCACCTCGATGAAGAGCAGCCGCGCGTCGTAATACTGGTGGGAGCAGAAGAGGGCCACGCCCCGTTCGAACTGCTCCCGGGTCTCCTCCTTCAGCCGCCGGGTGGTCTCCTCGTCGCCGTCAAAGACGTCGTAGAGCCGTTCCAGCCGGTCCAGGGCGCCCATGCGGACAAAGCCGATGGTCCGGGCGTGGTAGCGCCGGCCGAAGTCGGAGATGAGCCCCGCCGCGCCGCCGGTCATGAGCACCGCGGCGCCGTACTCCGCCGCCAGGGGCTGGAGGAAGCGGGTGAAGCTGGTGTGCTCGGAGATGGTCATGGCCTCCAGCCGCTCCGCCGCGCCCACGATGCCGATCATGGCCGGGCCGGCGCTGAGGGTCACGTGGAAGTCCAGCTCCCGCTCCCCGGCCTCCTCCGGCCGTCCGGCCCGGAGGGTCTGGCACAGGGAGATGGCGGCGTCCAGGGCCTTGTCCGGCCGCTCGGTGTAGATGGCCAGCAGGCCCGCCCGGTCGAAGCGGTCCACCAGGCCGCCGCTCTGGTCCACCACCGGCACCAGCCGGGCCAGCACCTGGTTGATGAGCCGGAACATCTCCTTGGAGCGGAGGCTCCGGACGATGTCGTCAAAGGCGCCCACCGAGCAGTTGAGGACGGTGGCCTCCACGCTGGTCTGGTCCTCCAGACGCACGTCGATGACGCTGGACTTCTCCAGCAGGCCGAATACCCGGGCGGGGACGAAGCGGGAGTACCCCTCGCTGGTGAGACGGATCTCACGGTCCCGGAAGGCCACGTTGGTGCTCATGGTGTTGAAGGTGCGGGCGATCTCGCTGACCTCGTCGTTGCCCCGCACCGGGGCCTGGACGCCCAGCTTGCCGTCGCTGATCTCCTGCACCCGCTGCCGCAGGATGCCCAGGGGGTGGAGGGAATAGGCGATGACCGCCGAGAGGAGGATGGCCAGCACCGCCAGCACGGAGAGGTTCAGGACGGCCAGCTGCCGGGCCCCCTGCTCCACGGCGTAGTCCAGGGAGAGCCGGGTGTCGCCGGTCTCGATGACCGCCACCACCTCGCCCTTGCCGTCGGTGACGGGGGTGAGGAGGACGGTCCAGTCCCCCAGGCTGTCGGTGAAGCCGGTACGGATGGTCTGGCCGGTCTCGGCGGCCAGGTAGAACTGCTCCGCCACGCCGGCGCTGTACCGCAGCTCCACCGGCACGCCCACATAGTCCTGCTCGCAGATGAGGGAGACCAGCTGGCCGTCCACCAGCTTGTAGAGCCAGAAGTAGTTGGAGTTGTAGACCTGCTGCCCCTCCTCCTGCCCGCCGCTCTGGAGGGCCCCCTGGGTGGGGAGCACGTTCAGGGCGGCGCGGATCTCGTAGAAGTAGACGTTGTCGTAGGGGGCGGCGGGGTCCACCTCCTGGATGTAGGCGGCGTTGAGGGTGGCCGTCTGCTGGCTGGTGAGGAGGAAGAGCCGCTTATACTGGCTGTCCACCAGCTCCCGCTGGAAGATGCCGGTCACCAGCAGGTGCATGAGCGCCAGGCTGACCACCAGAATGGGGAGGAAGGCGGCCAGCAGCTTGGTGACGATGGGCACCTTTCCCCGGGTGAGGAAGAGGAAGAACCGGCGCAGCAGGGCCAGGACGGCGGAGGCCGCCCACACCGCCAGGAAGCCCAGGAGGGCCCGCAGGGCGATGTGTCCCGGCTGGGCGGTCAGGCTGCTGAGCACCACGTCCCCCGTCTCCCGGTAGAGCCCCAGGGCCTGGCCGTCGGAGAGGATGGCCAGGAGGGAGCCGCCGGCGTCCAGGCGCAGATCGGTCATGCTCAGATAGGGCACTCCCCGCTGGGCGCAGTCCAGGAGCAGCCGGGCCCGGGGCTGCTCGGCGGACAGGTCCACCCCGTAGAGGCGGCCGTCGGTGCTCAGGGCGCAGACCAGGTCGGCCCCGTCGCTGCTGAAGAGGACCATGGCGAAATTGCCGGAGGCGGGGAACACCTGCTCCGGCGTGCCCTCCCCGTCCAGGACCCAAATTGCCCCGGCCGGGGTGGTGAAGGCCACCGCCCCCGAGGCGGCGGCGTAGAAATCGGTGAAGCCGATGCCGATGTCGTACGCAAAGGAGGACAGTTCCACCGCCGCCCCAGTCTCGTCCAGGGTCATCAGCCGCCCGGTGGCCCACCGGCCGGTATAGTCGGCCTGGAAGAAGGTGAGCGCCCCGTCCCGGACCTGAACGGCGAAGTTGTTGTCCATCAGGGGGTCGGTGACGGGCAGCTCCCACACCAGCTCCAGCCGCCGCCGGTCAAAGTCGCAGCGGTAGACCCGCTCCGCCAGGATCTGGTCGCTCTGGATGTCCGCCAGCCGCTCCAGGACGTAGACGTTCTCCCCGTCCGCGCTCAGGCAGTCGTAGACCCGGTAGGAGCTTCCGTCCCGGATGTCCCTGCGGAACTCGGCCAGGACGGCGCCCGTCTCGTCGGTCTGGAAGAAGCGGTAGGCCGTCTCCCCCTGGTCGATCCCGTAGATCCGCTCTCCGGCCGGGACGGCGGCAATGACCCGCTCCAGGGGCAGGGTGGAGCCCCACCAGCCGCAGAAGGCCGCCGCCGCGAGGGAGAGCAGGGCGATGACTGCCAAGAGGGTTTTGGTTTTTCTGGATAACATGGCTCGTACCACCTTCCAGCTGTTATCCCGCCGACAGGTCCAGCCGGGTCACCCGGCCCGGCTCCAGTTCCAGGGTCTCCTCCCGCCAGCTCCGGCCGGGAGGCGCCCACAGGACGCGGCAGGTATAGGACTTCACCGCCAGGTCCCGCAGGGGCAGGAAGTAGCGGCCGTTTTGATCCGCCTCGGCGGTGAAAATGGGGAGCACGGTGGCGCCTGCCTTTTTGCAGTCCCGGGTCAGGGGCGCGGCCAGCAGGCAGCCCCCCTCCACCTCCTCCAGCCGGTCCAGGACGGCGAAGCGCTCGGCTTCCGTCTCTCCCTTGCGCAGCAGGGCGAAGCGCCTGCCCTCCAGGTCGGAGCCGGTGGGGTCGTAGATCTGCATCAGGCGGCCCCCCTCCGGGCCGTCCGCGCCGTAGTCATACAGCAGCCGCAGGGGCCTGGGGTCGTTCAGGCAGAAGACCTGCACGGCGGTGCCCGGCGGGGCGGACCCCTCCAGACAGGTGGTCCGGGAGGGGACGCTGTAATTCCGGTTTGGGGTGAGCCGGAGCTTCACCACCGGGCGCAGGGGCGGCAGGTCGGCCAGGGTCACCCGGACCGAGGCCGGATGATAGGCCCAGGCCCGGGCGGTGATCTCCAGGGTGGGGGCGGGGCTGTCCAGGAAGAGGAAATAGCCGTCGCCCTTGCGTACAGGCCGCGCCAGGGTCTCCGACGCGGTGACGCTCAGGTCTGCGGTGGTGATGGGCCGGCCGGTAAAGTCGTCCAGGACCAGCACGGCCGCCGACACCCTGCGCCGGATGCGCGCCCGGGCCGACAAGTCGGGACTCCACGCTCTGTCCATGGTCCACTACTCCTTTATTGTCAGATCCAGGTCCACCACGCGCTGGACCTGGCGGGTCCGGGCGGACTCCAGCTCCACCGGCTCCACCCGGTAGAAAAGGGAGGTGCGGTAGGCCTGGTTGGGGACGTTCCAAATGCGCTGCTGGGCCTCCACCTCCAGGGAGAGCATCTTGATCCGCAGGTCCATTCCGGCGGCTTTGGCCACCGGGATGAGGGTGTCGGCGCTGAGGGCGGCGTTGTCCTCCAAAGTCTGGACCACCTTGCCCAGGATGCGCTGGTCCTCAGAGGCCCGGTGCTTGACGTCGGCCTTGGAATAGGCGGTGATCATGTAGGACAAGGTGAGGTAGGTCCCCGGGAAGCGCTGGCGGCCGGGGCCCAGGTCCACCATCTCGGTGGCCCGCAGGTCCTGGTTCTCCCGCACGTCGTAGAGGTGCAGGCCCAGGACCATGTCCCCCTTGTCCGCGGGGGAGCACAGGCCGATGTCGTCGGGGTTCAGGATGACCTCGGGACACAGGTTGTCCCGCAGCAGCTTCACCAGCGCCCCGCCCACGTCGGCGATCACGGTATATTTTCCCATGGCGTTCCACCTCCATCAGGGCAGCACTTCCAGGAGCAGACACTGCTCCGTCCCGGCGGCAAAGACCGCCTGGACCGTGCCGGAGTCGGTTTGGTAGGTATATATGGTGACCCGGCTCTCGGGGGAGAGGTTGGTGAGCCGGCCGAAGTAGCGGTTGGACTGGCTGATGGAGATCATCCGCCCCTCTCCCATGGACTCCTGGGCGCTGGACACGGGGTCGCCCAGCGCGGCGGTCAGCTCCTCCCGGGTCATTCCCACCGTGGCCCCGGCCACCGGGGCGTCGTTCCACACATCCACGCTGACGGCGGCGCCGCTGGCGTCGCTGCGGATGGACAGGCCGATGCCCTCGGTCTGGTCGGCGTAGACGAGCACGCTCCCGTCGGACAGGGACCAGTCGTCGGGCTGGGCGCGGAACTGCTCCCGGGCCTGGTCGGGGGTCATATCCGCCAGTGCGCTGTAATCGATGCCGCCGGAGGCGGTCACCGGCCCCTGGTAGAGCTGGGTCTCAGCGGGGGGCTCCGACTCGGCGGGAGGCTCCGGCTCCGTGGGAGACTCCGACTCGGCAGGAGGCGCGGATTCGGCAGGAGGGGCGGACTCGACGGGGGGCTCCGACGCGGCAGGGGGGACCGACTCCGTGGGAGTCTCCGCGGCGCTGTCCTGGGCGTCCACCACCACCAGCTGGCCGTCGCGGTACTGCCCGGAGGCCACCACGAAGCCGGTGTCGGGGTCGTACTGGGTGCCGGCGCCGTGGTAGACCCCCAGTTGGAACTCGCCCTCATAGATGACGGCCCCGGTCTCCGGGTCGTACTCCACGCCGGTGCCGTCGTACCGGCCGGCTCGGAAGCCGCCCTGGTAGAGGGGGCGCTGGGTCTGGGGGTCGTAGAGGGTGCCCTCCCCCTCGTAGACGCCCTGGTAGAAGGCTCCCTCATAGACCAGCGCGCCGGTGTCGGCGTCGAACTGCCGCCCCTGGCCCTCGTATTTCCCGGCGGCGTATTCGCCGGAGTAGATGAGGCGTCCGGCCACCGGGTCGTACTCCCGGCCGGTCCCCTCAAAGGTCCCGGCGGCGAAGCCGCCGGTGTAGGTCACCACGTCGCCGGCGTAGAGGGTGCCCTCGCCGGACATCTCGCCGGCCTGGAAAGCGCCCCGGTAGAGCACCGAGCCGTTTTGATAGAGGGTCCCCTGGCCCTCGTAGAGGCCGTTGGCGAAGCTGCCCTCGTAGAGGAGGACGCCGTCCTCGGTGTACAGGGTGCCGCTGCCCTCGTACTGGCCGCCCGAGAAGCCGCCAGAGTACTGGAGCTTGCCGTTGGGCCAGAAGCTCTGCCCCGTGCCCTCGTACTGCTCCATGAGGAAGCCGCCCTGATAGATCAGGTTGCCCTGGTAGTCGTACAGGGTGCCCTCCCCGGTGATCCGCCCCTCGGACAGGGGGCCCCGGTAGAGGACGGAGCCGTGCTCCGAGGCGAGGAGCTCCACCTTGCCGGTGTAGCCCACCATTTCGGCGCTGTTGACCACCATGGACGCGGTGAGGAAGCTGCTCCGGATCACCGGATGGAGGAACTTCAGGTAGAGGATGGGCAGCACAAGGGCCAGAACGGCGATGATAAAGACCAGCTTCTTGGCCACATAGTAGCTGCCGATGGCGAAGTAGTCGGCCAGGGACTGGGGCTTCCCGGTGATCAGGTCCTTGGCGCCCCTGCGCACATCGGTCATGACCCGGGTGGTGAAGCCGTTGGGGTTGAGCACCCGGCGCAGCTTCCGGTAGCCGTTGGTCACCGGCACCGTCAGGATGCGGGTGAGCCGCTGGCTGCTGTATTTCAGGACCTGAAGCAGGCCGGTCTCATTGGTGAAGCGCATTTCTCTCCCCCCGTTTTCCCACGATTCCTACCAGGGTCTGTCAAGTCCCGCCTGTCTGCTCCCCTTCGGTGGCTCTGGTCTGGATCTCCACGGTGCCGATGCGGTCGAAGAGCACCGGCGTCCCCGTGGGCTGGGCCGGCAGCAGCAGGGTATAGAGCAGATAGCAGAAGGCGGCCACCAGCACCAGCCCGGTCAGCACCGGGCGGACGAAGCGGGAGAGCCGCTTGAGCCGCTCCCACAGCCGGAAGAGCCAGGTGCGGGGCTCCGCCGGGCCGGACAGGGTCCGCGCCAGCAGCTGCTTGCGCACCTGGTCGTACCCGGCATAGATCTCCAGGTAGCTCTGAAGGCCGGCCTGGTCCAGGGCCTCCAGATAGGCCTCCAGCTCTGGGATGGATTTGGCGGACAGCTCGGGCGCGAAGAGGAGCCGCAGCAGCTCGGCCGTCCGGATGCAGATGAAGCCCATATCGGTGTTGAGGCAGTTGTCCATGGACCCGAAGATGTAGTTGAAGCGGGGGCGCAGGGCGTCGTCCACCGTCACGTTGCCGTCCCGCAGGGCCTCGAACTGGAGCGCGGGGGGCATGTTGAGGAGGGCCATCCGCTCCAGCAGGTTCCCCCCGATCTCCAGCCGCTCCCGGAAGCCGAAGTCCCCCTGCTCCAGACGCCGGACCAGGAGGGGCGCGTCGGTGTACCGGAACCTGGCGTAGACATCCCCGTCCCGGGAAAAGACCCCCAGGTAGTCCTCAAAGGCCGGGTTGAGCCGCTGGCGGACCAGCATGGGCAGGAGGCAGCGGTGGAGGGCCGGGTCCCGGAAGCGGGCCAGGGTATACAGCCCGGCGTCCTCATCCTCCGTGTCCTGACAGACGCAGATCTCCGCCCGCTCGTCTCTGCGGAGCACCTGGAGCACCACGAACCGCCGTTCCAGCGTCTGTACGATCATTTCCACACCTCCCGCCCCCCAAAGGGGCTCGTTTTACCCTTCCTCCTGAAGGGGGTCCCGCACCACCACGTAGGTGGAGGCCCGCAGCTCCGGATGGGCCGCGCTCTCGGCCACGATCTCATAGACGCCCACGGTGTTGGGGGCGGTATACATGCCGTTTTCGTCGATCTCGCCGCCCTGGGGCTCCTGCACGCTCCAGCGCACCCGCTGGTCGGAGACGTTTTCAAACACGGCCTGGAAATACCGGGTCTCCCGCACCTCCAGCTCGCACACGTCGGGCCGGATGAAGAGCCGCCGCTGCTCCCGGTCGTGGATGCTCTCCCGGCTGTCCCGCACCGCCGTCCAGTGGACCCGGACATGGCGGGCGGAGGTGGGGGCGATGAGCCGCAGGCCGATGACGAAGGTGCCCGTGGTCACGTCCACCTTGGCGGCCAGCTCGGCGTGGACCTCGCCCCCCTCCTCGTCGAAGATCTCCGGAGAGCCGCAGATCACGGGGGCGTCGTCGTTGATGTTCCAGCCCATCCCCAGGCCCACGTGGACGCTGCCCAGGCCCAGGCCGTGGGAGAGGGGCGGGGAGAAGAACCGCTGGCCCTCGGTGCCGCCGATGCCCAGATTGATGACCACCGAGCCGGAGGAGACGTTCCGGGGGGCGGCGGGGGCCCTGGGCGCCAGGGCGGAGGGGGCGGACGCCCCGGACTGGGTCCGAAGCCGCTCCAGCTCCGCCAGGGTGATGTCGTTCATGGCGGCGGAGAGGGAGCCGTTGAAGACGTACTGCCGGAAGGGCATGTTCTCCACGCTTTCGATGTAGTAGGAGGGGCCCGCCTTGATGAGGGCGATCTTGGCCAGATAGATGCTCTGCTGGTAGGTGTTGCGGACGATGTCCTCCATGGCGGTGCGGTAGTACTGGTCCATGACGGCCCGGTCGGCGCTGCCGGCGGACACCCGGCACAGGTTGCCGCCGGCGGCCTGGGCGGTGATGCCCTTGCCCCCCACCAGCAGCTTCAGGCTGTCGGACACCACCTGGGCGCCGCCCTCGGCGTCCTGCACGTCCAGGGCGGTGAGGGGGAATTCCAGGCGATAGCGGCCGGCCTTGGGGTGCTCCTTCTCGTCGAAGTGGACGTGCAGCCTGTCCCGGCCCTCGTGCTGGAGACAGGTGAGGGCCAGGTCGTAGTCGAAGGCCACCGGCTGCTGCTGGCCCATGTTCTCCACCACCACGGTGAGGACGGCGGGGCCGCCGGCGGTGAGGAAGCGGCGCAGGGACTGTTTGATCCGGATGCCGTTGCCCCAGTAGACAGTCTTGGTGTCCTGGTAATAGTTGGCGATGGTGAAGCCCTCGTGCTCCGGCTCCTGGGTGGTGAAGAAGATGCGGTAGCCCTCGGCGTACTTGTTGTACTCCACCTCGCCGGTGCCCCGGGCGCCGGCGCCGGTGATGCTGTGGACGGGTTCGGTCTCCTGCTCGGCGTACTCGATGCACAGGTAGAGGTAGCCGTCCTCGCCGGCGGTGTCGTCGTAGCCGTCGATCATGTCCAGCTTGCGGATGATGGGGGCGTCCACCACGATCTCCCGGCCGGCAAAGTCCAGGGCCAGGCCCATCTCCACCGAGATGGTCCGGTCGTCCACCCGCACCACGTGCATGCCGCACACCACGCCGCTGCCGTGGAGGAAGCGGTTGATCATCCGGCGCTTGTCGTTCATGTACTTCTGCTCTGTCTCAAAGTCGTCCACCGTGAGCAGCTTGCCGTAAAAGTAGCGGCTGCGCGCAAAGGGAAAGTACTTCAGATTTTTCAATGTCCTCTCCGCCCCTTCATTTATGAAATGCCCCGCTCGGACTCCCCACCCAGCCGGGTGAAGGGCAGAGCCGAACTGCCGTCCAGGTCCAGGGGCCTGTAACGGTCCAGCGTGCTGTTGATGCCGAGATAGCTGTATTGGTCCAGGAAGAGATAGGGGGTGAGCACCACCAGGTTGACCTCCACCCAGGCGGGCTTGGCGTTGTCGATGATCCGCAGCAGCGCCTTGTAGGCGTCGCTGCTCTCCAGGGCGGAGCCGTCCAGGATCATGGTGACCATGTAGGGGCTCTCGCCGTAGAGCTCCCGCAGCAGGGCGGCCCGGCCCGTGTCGGTGAGGAAGGGCTCCACCTGGCTGTGCTCCACCACCCAGGGCTCCCGGCCGGTGTAGAGCTTGACCATCTCCACCACGTAGCGCCGGCTCCCCCGGATGCGGTAGAGCTCCATGCCCCGGCGCACCAGGACGCGCAGCTTCTCCTCCGGCCAGAGGTAGCCGTCCTCCACGTCCAGCCACCCGGCCAGCCACTCCAGGTAGGCGCCGCCCACCACGTCGGGGTCGAAGCGGCGGGCCACCGAGCGGATGTCCTCGTCCAGGTCATTGTACAGAGACTGGAAGATGCCCAGGAACCGCTCGGTGAAGGAGCGCCCCGCCGGGTCCAGCTGGTAGACCTCGGGCAGGTACTTCAGCCACGTGTCCTTGGGGAAGCGCAGCTTCAGGTCCCCCACCTCCGGGGACTGCCCTCCCTGGGGCAGCAGCTCCACCCGGAACCACAGGTAGCGGCCGGTGAGCTCGTGGAGCAGGATGTCCCGGGGGTCCAGGGCGGTTTTGGCCAGCCAGGGCCGGCTGAGCTGCCGCCGGTCCTCATCGGTGAGGGCCGGGTCTCGGAGCAGGCTGTCCAGGTCCCGCTCCGCCCCACGGAAGGGGAGGGTCCGGCTCTCGGCGCAGTAGAGGGCCACCCGGACGGAGGACTCCCCCAGGCTGACCGAGTCCATGGTCAGCCGGTGCCACACCGTCTCCTTCTCCCGGCTGTCCAGCAGACGGGACCAGAACACCGCCGGCCGGCCGGGGTCGGCCGCCCGGATGCGGCCGCCCAGGCAGTCCAGGTTGTCCCCCCAGCCCCGGCGGTAGTCCGCCGGCTTGTTGAATACAAAGTATCTCTGCCGCTGCCTCACGGCCCCTCATCTCCTTACTCCGCCGGTCTCACCTGGCAGCTGGCGCTCTTGAGCACCGCCAGGCCGTTGTGGGGCAGGATCACGTCTCCGTTGGTCCCCCGGGTGATGCCCTTGCCCTGGGCGTCGATGGTCAGTGATTCGATCCCGTGGACGCAGTCCAGGGTGTCGATGATGCCGTAGAGGGCGCTGTACCGCACCGGGGCGCCGAATTCCCAGCCGCTCCGGAAGAAGGCCGCCACCGCCGCCTGGATGCGGGCCTTGGCGTCCACGTAGTGGGGCTGGGAGAGGATCTCGGCGTAGACCGTGATCCTCACATACTCCGGGGCCAGGAGGGAGACCCGGGTGCCCAGCATCCGCCGGTCGTCCAGGTACCGCAGGATGTTGGCCCGGTAGGCGGGGGTCAGGGTCCGCTCCTGCTCCAGGGAGTAGGGCTCCACCACCACGGTGACGCAGTTTTCCTCCAGGCTCCCGTCCTGCCGGGGCAGCTGGGTCACCGGCACCGCCTTGCAGTTGGAGATCATCAGCCCCGGCGTCTGCCGGGTCAGGCGCTCAAAATCGTCGTAGGTCACCGCCCGATCGGTCCGCCGCAGCAGCCGCTGGCAGCGCCGGAAGCCCTCTTCCAGGGGCTCCCGCTCCCGGCCGCCGGAGGCGTCGTCCGGGTTCCACACCCGGAGCTCCTCCGGGGCAAGGCCCAGGCGGAGCAGCTCCTCCGGGTGGAGAGCGTCCACCCGGCCGGCCTTCACGTTGCCGCCGGACCCCAGGGTCACCGCCTGACCGGCGATGAGGATCTCCCCCTCCGGAGCCAGGCCGTGGATACAGTCGCCGAAGGCGACGGTGCCCGCCTCCTCGTCCAGAATGTAGTGGCGGTCTTCGGGGGAGGAGGCGTCAAAGTCCTCCACCCGCTCCCACAGGCTCCAGGCGTCGGGCCGGTCGGGCTCGGCCACCAGGAGCTGGAAGCTGTCGCAGATCTGGCCCTTTTGTTCCAGCTCGTAGCTCTGATGGGGAAAGCCGTCCCCCAGGGCCAGGCGGCGGCTCCGGGCAAAGCCCGGCCGCCAGGTGAGGAGGAGGGCCTCCCCCTCCTCCACGCCGGGGAGGGCAAAGCGGACGCCCTCCGGGCCGTTTTCCCGGACCGCGTGGGGCGCCGGACGCCAAAAGCCGTCCGGACCGGCCAGGTAGAGCTGGTATTCCCCGTCGGCGTCCAGCAGGTGCCCGCCGGAGACCGCGCCGTCCCTCACCGGGCGGCGGGCGCAGGCCGCCAGGGTCTCCCGCTGCACGGCGGGGATGAACTCGTCGCTGAGCCCCACGATCACCGGAGGCACGTCATAGGCTCCGTGCACCAGCCGGACCCGCAGCCAGGCGCCGTCCCCCAGGAGGGGGCGGTCCTCCTCCGCCATGGCCGACGCCGGCTGGTCCTCCCCGGCCGGGGAGAGGGCCACGTCTCCGCTGAAGAGAAGGCCGCAGGTCCCGTCCAACAGGACCTCCATGGGCCGCCAGCCCTCCGGCCCGAGCTCCTCCCAGACCAGCCGGGTCAGGGGGATCACCTCCTCCTCCGGCGGGTTGCGGCGGGTGGGCCAGTCCTGGTACACCCAGAGGTGGAGGTACAGGGGGGCGCTCTGGTCCATGGGGCCGTCGAACCGGAGGTACCAGGCCGCGCCGGGCCTGGGGGTCCGGCCGAACACCTCCAGGCGCACCTTGCCCGCCGCGGCGTCGGCCCCGGCGGAGAAGGGACACCGCCGGGCGCCGTCCCAGGTAAAGCCGCCGGTGAGCTTCCCCCGGGACAGCGCCGCCGGGCGCAGGGTCTCGAAGGGGATCTCCCCCGCCAGCAGGCGGGCCCCGGCGGGGAGGGTCCCCCGGCCGCCGGAGAGGATGACCCCTGTCCGGGCGGGGGCGCGGCGCTGCCGGGCTGTGCCCAGCAGCTTGAGGTATTTCTGCTGGTTCCGGGGACCGATCTGGTCGAGATGATACTGCTGGCTCTCCTTCAGGAAGGCAAAGAGCTCCAGAAAGGTGATGCCCGGGTCGTGATGGTTGAAGTCGGTCCAGTCCGGGGCCAGCCGGGGGATCATGCTCCTGGCCTGCTCGGAGATCTCCTGAAAGCGCTCATCATCCAGAATGGGGATGGGCAGCATGGGGTCCACCTCCTGGTCCGCGGATCATTCCACGGTGATAAGAATGGTATGCCTGCCGCTTCTGGGCAGGGCAAAGACCTTGTCCTTGGGGTCCTCCAGCCGGACCTCGGTGCGGCCGAAGCCGGTCTCCTGAAAGGCGGTGGCGGAGACCTGCTTCAGGAGCCGGACCCCCTTCACCCCGCTGAGACAGTTGCGCAGCTGGGTGTCGTTGGGGATGCGGCCCACCGCCCAGCCCTTTCCGTCGAAGTTGCCGGTGAGGGGGTCCAAAAAGGCGTCCAGCCTGCGGGAGACCTCCTCCCGGACCACAAAGACCTGGTTGAAGTCGGCCACCGTCAGCTCCACCTTGACGCACAGCTCCAGGAACCGGGGGCCCACCACGTGGAAATGCTCCAGGGCGGCCAGGTTGCCGCCGCAGCGGCGGAGGATGTAGTCGGTGATCTGGGCGCGCACCGTGGGGAGGAGGGCCCCTCCCGTCTGGTAGTCCCGGAGCAGCACCACCAGAGTCACCCAGCCGGGCCGGGGCAGGCCCCGGTCGTCCCGGTTGGAGAAGCACTTGGCCCGGGCGATGTTCCGGGTGGCCTCCAGGGCCAGGGCCTCGAAGTCCCGGGCGGTCACCGCCCGGTCGCCGTGGCGCAGGGCGGCGCCGCCCCGGGCCACCGCCTGTTCAAAGGTCTCCTGGTCGCAGCCCCCGGCGGTGGGGCGGGGGTTTTCCACCAGGCTGACAAAGCCCAGGGAGCGGCTGGAGCGGTCGATGGCCCCCGCCGCCACGTTGCCCACCTGGCCGCCGCCGGTGACATATTGGATCTCGATGGTCTCCTGCCGGCCGTGGGGCGGGATGCGCCCGTTCCGGCCGTCGGAGAACCGGACCACGCCCTCGTTCCGGTCCAGGGTGTAGTGCCGGTCGGAGGGGCCGGAGAGGGCGAAGTCCTCCCGCTCCTCCCAGCGCACCCAGGCCTCCCGGAGGATGCCCGCCGGGTCCCGGACAGGGCGGAAGGCGTCGCTCTTTTCCAGCTCCGAAAGCTGGGCCGGCAGCAGGTGGTCCATCTCGTTGACCCAGACCTGGGCCCGGGTCACCCGGCCGTGGAGCAGGCGGCAGGCCATATGCTTCTGCTCCGGCTCGATGAAGAACCGCTCCGGGGGCTGGGTGTCCACGTTCCGGACCCGGGTGGCGTTCATGTAGAGTCCGGTGACCCGGGGCAGCTGCACCGGGCCCTCCCGGCCCCAGTAGCGCCCCTCCTCGTCCACGGCCCGGAGCCAGTAGAGGGTCTCGCCCCACAGCCTGGCCTGCTGGAAGGTCCCCGTGCCCATGATGGTGAGGATGCCCGTCTGCCGGAGGTTCTCGGTCTCGTCCACCACGTTGAGGCTCTCCCAGCCGTGGCTGCCCCGGTACTCCCACCGCAGCCGGCCCGGCTTTTCCCGCAGGGCCTCCGAGAGGAGGAAGAGCAGCTTCACCGGAGCGCCGGCGGGGGGCGTGGAGAAGCCGAAGTAGAGAGCGGGGCGCTCCTCCTCCAGGAAGGCGAAGGGGGTAAAGACGCCGTCCCCGCCCCGGAAATAGCTCCCCTCCAGGCACTGGGTCTCCCGGTTGTTCTCCAGGAGGAGCCTGCCGGGGACCCGGCCCCGGCCGGTATAGCGGTAGGAGAAGCGCAGCTTCTCCATCCGGGGGACGATGTAATTGCCCTTGAGCTTGTAGAGGTTCCTGACCTTCAGCACCCGGGCGCGGATGAAATAGCCGGTGTTGGCGTTGACCAGCACGGGACGGATGTCCTCGGGGCAGCGGAAGCGGATGGTCCGCTGCCGGCCCAGAGCGCCCAGGGAGGCGTTGAAGCAGTCGCTCTCCCGGCCGTCGGGGAAGAGGCGCGCCCAGCCGTCGCCGTTGAAATATTCCCAGATGACCTCCTGGATGGCGATGTCGTACTCGTCATCCGGGCGGAAATCACTTTTTTTCATGATCAGCTTCCAGCGGATGGCCTGCTCCGGCCCCGTCTGTTCCACGGGGATGGCGTCGAAGTCCAGCTGGAAGGTCATCTCGATGTCGGCGCCCCGTTTGACCAGGGCCTCGCCGCAGCCGAAGTAGGCCTCGGCAAAGAGGCCCAGCTGCTCGCCGAAGGGGAGAAAGGCGTGGACGTCCTGGTCGGCGCCGGAGGCGTGGACCAGGTCGGGGAGGAGGTCCTGGTTCCGGGCGGACAGCCGGACCAGCCGCAGGGTGAAGGGGGGCGGGACCGTGCCGTCCAGGAGCCGCAGGCGCAGCCAGCGCCGGCCCTCCAGCCCGGGCAGGGCGGAGGGGGTCACCGGGAGCTGCCGCTCCCCCAGACCCAGCACCACCCGGCTGCCCTCCAGGGCGCAGGTGGAGAACGGCTGCCAGCTCTCCCCGTGGCTGTACTCCCAGACCACCTTGGCCGGGTCGGTGAGGAGCTCGCCCACCTGCCGGGGCAGCTCCCGCTGGTGGCCGGGGGTGAGCTCCACCTCCAGCCGGGCCCCGGCGCTCAGCTCCAGCACGTCCTCCCGGGTGAGGGAGAGGGTGTGGCGCTGGAGGTTTTCCCCCTTGAGATCGAAGAGGTAGAAGGGCCGGTCCTCCCGGCCGTCGCAGTTGTGGACGATGACGTCGGCGCCGCCGCAGACGGTAAAGACCTGCTGGGGCTGGGCGGGGGTGACAAAGACGTCGTCGGTGGTCTCAAAGACGGTGCTGCCCGTCTCGGTATCGGCGTCGGCCAGCAGGGGGGTGCCGGCGGGCACCTCCACGCCCTCCTCCACCCGTCCGGCCAGGCCGAAGCGGACAAAGCCCTCGGCGGGCAGGGCGGGGAGGAGCCGGGCCCCCATGGCGCTGAAGAAGGCGGCCATGTTCTTCTCGGCCACACGGTTGAAGCGCTTGATGGTCTGGGCGAAGAGCTCGGTGTAGATGAGGGAGAGCGCCGTGCCCAGGTCCGGGTCATCCCGGTCAAAGCGCCACTCCGGCGTATAGGCCGCCGCCCGCGCGGCGATGGAGCGCAGCAGCTCCTCCCTGCCGCGGGGGTCGATCTCGGGGATGCCCATGCCTCATTCCCTCCCGTCTAGCCTTCCAGGCCCTCGTTGATGTAGTAAGGATATACCAGATTATAGGGGTTGTTGGTGGCCCGCACCACGTAGGAGACGTTCAGCAGCAGACAGCCGTCCTCCCGGGGGCTCTGCTCCACCCGCACCTGAACGCCGGTGATCCGGGGCTCCCAGCGGATGAGGGCCTCCAGGGCCTCCCGCTCCATCTGGGTCTGGGTGGTGTAGTCCATGTGCTCGAAGGCGAAGCCGCGCAGATCGCAGCCGAAGTCGGGCTGCATCATCCGCTCCCCCTTCCCTGTCAGGAGGATGAGGCGCACCGCCTCCTGGATGTCCTCCTCGGCGGATACGCTCCGCATCCGCCCGGTGGCGGGGTCCACCCCCACCGGGAACTTCCAGCCCCTGCCCAGGAAATCCCGGGCCGTATCCGGATGGTCCATCCGCTTGGCCTCCTCCCTTAGTTGATCTTGGCCATGGAGCCCTTCAGGGTCAGCATCCCGCTGGCGTTGACGTCCAGGTTGCCGGAGGACTTGACCGTCATCATGCTGCCCTCCAGCTTCACGCTCTGGCCCTTGAGGTTCAGGCTCTGGCCCGCCTCAATGCTGACGGTGTCCATCTTCAGGGCGGCCTTCTTCCCCTGGCCGTCCAGGGTGAGGGAGCCGCCCCCCACGTCGAGGACGATCTTCTTCTCCGCCTGGACGGTGACGGCCCCGTTTTTTCCGCTGATGGTGAGGATGTTCTTCTTGTCCTTGTCGCACAGGCGGATCTCCACCGGCTCGTCCTCCAGGACGAGGGTGAGCTCCCCCTTGGTGCGGAGGCTGACCGACTCCTTGCCCTGGACGTCGGAGAAGGTGAGCTCGTTGCCCCCCTTGGTCCGCAGGGTCTTGGTCTCGTTTTTCTCGGCGGCGGCCTTTTGGGGCAGGGGGTTCACCTGGCTCCACAGGCTGCCGATGACGATGGGGTGATCCCGGTCCCCCAGGTTGAAGGCCAGCACCACCTCGTCTCCCACCTCCGGGAGGAAATAGTGGCCGTATTCCTTCCCGGCGTAGGGCTGGGCCACCCGGACCCAGTCGGTGCGGTTTTTGCCGCTCTCGCCCAGAAAGACCTCCACCCGCACCATGCCCGGGTGCTTGTCGTCCCAGTTTTCCACCACCCGTCCGGTGGTCACGCTGAACATGCGCGCTCCGTCGGAGGAGCGGGCGTTGTCCTGATACAGCTCGTCAAAAAAGCTCATTCTTCCCAGCCTCCGATCTCCAGTGTGGTGGAAAAGCCGTCGCTGCTCAGCTCGTGCCGGACCTGGCGGATGTAATAGTCCCGGTCCAGGTCGCTGTCCAGACCTTTGAGGGTGACGAACCGGCCCGGCACCAGCTCCGGCAGGCCCACGCAGCTCACCGAGCCGGTCTGGGCCTGGCGCTTGCGCTCCAGGGCCTCCTTTTCCGCCCGCTTTTGGGCCTTGGCCACCTCCCGGGCGTCGGGATCGGGGATGACCGTCTCATGCTGGGCGCCCACCGCCTTCTGCGCCTCGTCGCTTTTTTCGGTGACCTGGGCCTTCACCGCCTCCTTGCTGTCCGGGTCAAAGCCGATGACGGTGATCTTCAGGTTCTGATAGAGGGAGTTGCGGGAGAAGTGGAGCACGCCTTCCCCCCAGGAGAGGGTCAGAATGGGCTTTTTCACCTTGGCCCGCTCCCGGAAGTAGGCCTTGTCCCCCAGGACGAAGAACTCCCGGTTGGCCTTCCGGGCCAGGTTCTCGGTGACGAAGGTGTAGTCGGAGCCCCGCTGGACGATCTGGGTGATCTCGTTGCTGTCGGTGGCGTCCACCTCCGAGCTGGGGCACAGGGCGCTGTACCGCTTCATGATCTCCTGGAAGGCGGCGGAGTAGGTGGTCACCACGTGGACCTCCTCCCGGCTGGTGCCCTCCATCATCAGCCGCCGCACGTCCATGGCGGTGATGGAGAGGACGGGCACATCGGAGAAGTCCACCCCCACGCCGCTGATGTAGCCCTGGAACACCTCGGTGAGAGAGGAGCCGTAGCCCAGCTTCAGATTCACCTTGGCCCCCAGCTTGAGCATGGATTTGACGCTGGAGAGAAATCCGCTGCTCTTGCGGTCGTAAGCCCCCGCCACGGTGAAGGAGACCGCGGAGGCCCCGTCCAGGGAGAGGGTGGCCTCCACGCGCTCCACCCCCACCGACTCCGGCAGGGTCTTGCCCTCGATGAGGAGCTGAAAGGCCGGGACGCGGAACTGCCCGTACCGGCTGACCAGCTTGGCGTAGGTGGTGGCGTTGTCCATCAGTCCCATGGTCTCCCTCCTCTCTGCTTTGGTTTCCCGGCGTCACAGGGCCGGCAGCTTGATGACCTGCCCCGGCTCCAGCTCCAGGGGGTCCATGATCCCGTTTTCCCGGGCGATCACCCGCCAGAGCTCGGCGTCGCCGTACTCCTGGAAGGCGAAGCTCCAGAGGTGCTCCCCCTGGTGGACGGTGCGGTACTTGGTGCGGTCGGGGGACTCGAAGGGCCGCTTGCGCTTGGCCGTGGACAGGTCGGTCACCGACTTGAGGGTGAGCTCCACCCTGGCCCGGACGGGCATGCCGCTGGGCAGGAACATGGTGAAGGTCTGCTTGATGTCGGTGACCACGCCCTGGAAGCTGAGGGAGCCCCAGGCGAAGGTGACGGTGGGCGGGCGGTGGAGGCTGCCGTCGATGGCCACCAGGGCCGCCACCCGGCGGGTCAGATGGGACACGTCGGTGGGCTGGTGGGCCTTCTGCTGGGTGAGCTCTATTTTCTTCCCGGTGTCCCGGACGCCGCTCGCCGGGGTGTCGTAGGTGTCGAAGGTCAGGGAGAGGCTCAGGGTGGCGGCGGCCCCGGAGACGAACTGGGTGATGGGCCCCACGGTGCCGGGGATGGTCTTTTCCGCGTAGTTGACGTTTTCCGAGATGTTGTACTCGGAGGGGTTGAACTGGACCGAAAAGGTCTCGCTCTGTCCCTCCCGCTCCACGGTGAGCTTTGCCTTTTCCAGCGCCATGGGCGTCTCCTCCTCTCAAATGGGGTCAGATCAGGCCCCTGCGCTGCCGCTCCAGCCGGAGCTGGCCCTCCAGCTCCCGCATGACGGCCTTGGCCAGCTGCCGCACCTGGGCGGGCTCCTGAGCGCCGGGGACCCGGGCCTGGGTCACCGCCTGGCGGACCAGGGCCTCCTGCCGCTCCAGCCGCTGCCGCAGCCCGGTCAGGTCCTGCCGCTGCCGCTCCAGGGCCTGTTCCTGCTCCCGGCTCTGCCGGCGCAGCAGGCGCAGCTCCGGGGCCTGCCGCTGCACGGCCAGCTCCACCCGCTCCTCCACGGCCCGCTCCGCCGCCTGTTCCGCCGCCCCCGGGACGGCGGAACGGCGCAGGGCCAGCTCCGGGGGTTCCGGCGGGGGAAGGGGCGTCTCGGCCCGGGCCGGGGCCGGGGAGAGGGTGGGGCTCAGCCGGGGCAGCAGGGCCATGGGGATGGGCGGGTCTGCCGCCGGATAGGGTCTTTCCCGCCCGGCCTGGGGAGGCGGCTCCGTCAGGAAGGGGAGACGGAGGGCCGCCGGGGGGGCGGGCCTGGCCGGATGGGGGACGGGGGCCGTCCGCAGGGGCTCCGGCTGCCGCCGGGGCTGTCCCTCCGGGGCACGGGCGGCGGTCCCGCCCGGTGGGGCCCACGCGGGGGAAACCTCCGCCGGGGACTCCGGAAAATGGACGGGAACCGCCCCTCTCCCCTGGGACCGGAGGGGGAGGGCCAAGGTAGGCGGTGTCCGCCGGGAGGGCGGAGTTTCCCCAGCCGGTGTGAAAAGGGGCGCGGACCGGGGCGCGCCCTGGGACAGCTCCCCAGGGGTCCCCCGGCCGAAGTCAGGGGCAGTGGTCAGCGCCGGGGATGGCCACCGGGGTGTTTTTTCCCCAGGGAATGTGGAAAATACCATGGACCGTGCCGCCTCCTGGGGGCGAGCCTCAAAGGACGGCCGGCCGGACGGTGGGGCGGCGGTCAGCGCCGGAGGTTCCCACCGGGGCCGGTCTTTCCCCGGCAATGTGGAAAGTGTCACAGGCCGTGCCGCCTCCTGAGGGCGATTCTCAAAGGACGGCTGGCCGGACGGTGGGGCGGCAGTCAGCGCCGGAGGTTCCCACCGGGGCCGGTCTTTCCCCGGCAATGCGGGGAGCGCCACGGAACGTGCCGCATCCTGAGGGCGATCCCCAGGGGACGGCTGGCCGGGCGGAGAGACCGGCGTTGGCGCCGGGAATATCCGCTGGGAGCGGGCTTCCACGGCCGGGGCGGGACGCTCCGCCGTCGGGAACAGGGCCAGGGAGACCTTGGCGGAAGCCGTCCGGCCGGACGGGGGAGCGGGGGAGAGCCCCGGGGAAAGGCTCCCTGCCGGTGAAGGGCGGCTGCCCGGCTGGGAGGGCCGGGACCAGGGGGCCGGAGCCGGAGTGGGATGGCGGAGGACCTGGGTCACCTCCTCCCAACGCCGCCGGTCCTCCGCCCAGCGAAGGACCTGGGGCAGCAGCGGCTCCGGCGGGGCGGGCCGGCCGGCCAGATACCGGGTCAGGTGGTAGCGGAAGGATTTGTATTCCCTCTGGGTCCGGAAGGTGAGGATGGAGCCGGCGGAGGTCCGGGCTTCGGGGGCCGCCTCTGTGGGGGAGGGCTCCTCCCGGCCGGGACCGCGGCGGAGGGCCTGGACGGCGGACAGGTGTCGGACCAGAAGCTGCCGCTCCTGCCGGTCCAGCCCCTGGGTGAGCCGGGCGCTCTCGCTTGCCCAGTCCCCGCCCCGGCCCTGGGCGAAGGCGGTGAGCCGCTCCAAAACGTGCCGCTCCCGGGTCTCCCGGACCTGTGTCTGCCGGAAGCCGGGACTCTGCATGGCCTGTTCCAGCAGCCGGACCGGGTCGGGACTCCGCTCCAGAAGCTGGAGGAGGACGGTTGGAGTCTCCACCGGCTGCGGGCTGGCGGGGGCGGGTCCCTGACCGGCAGCCTCCCGGAGGACGGAGAGCAGGGCTTCCCGCTCCGTGGGATTGGCGGCGGAGAGGAGCCGCGCCAGCTCCCGGCGGTAGGTCTGCCGGTCCTGAAGGAGGAACTGCCGCAGAGGGGTCTCCACCGGCGGAGGTTCGGGGGCGGGGGGCGCCGAAGCGGGGGGTGGAGCGGCAGCGGAGGATGGGACGGAGTCCGGCGGGGCGGGGGACCGGCGGAGGTCCTCCGCCCGGAGGGTCCGGGTCCAGCGGACCAGGGCCTCCAGCTCCTGCCGGCGGCTCTCTTGGGTCAGGAGGGTCAGCCGCGTCCACGGGTTCTCCCGGTCCTGTCCGGCCTGCTCCCGCCGCTTGCGGGCGGTGTGAAAGACGCCGCTCTCCTCGGCCAGGGCCAGGAAGGCGTTCTGGGCCGCCGCCGGAGCGGCCTCCAGCTGGGAGAGCATCTCCTTCCGCCGCACCCGTCCCCGCTGGAGGCTCTGGGACAGCCAGTCCAGAAGGGGCGCGGCCCGGCGGATGAGGGAGACGGGCCCGTCTCCCGGCTGGGAGCCCTCCGCCGCAGGAGGGGCGGAGGGACCGCCGGGAACGGTGGAGGGGGCGTGACCGGCGGCGGAGGGGAGGGCGGGGACGCGCAGCTCCCGCTCCAGGGTCTGGAGCAGGAGGGCGTAGGTCTGGTGGGAGCTCTCCCGCACCAGGCGCTCCAGCCGTTCCTCCGGGGGCAGATGGAATTCCTCGGCCCACCGCTGCCGGTGGCAGACGGTCAGCGGGGCGCGGGTCTCCACCAGCCGCCACAGCCGGGCGGCTTCCCGGGGCTCCGCCTGCTGGAGGAGCTGGAGAAAGCGCTCCCTGTGGGCGTCCAGGGCCCGCTCCGCCCGCCGGATGCCCCCGGTCCGGGGGGGAGGGGCGGAGGAGACCGGCTGCGCGGCGGTCCGGTCCTGCTGCCACAGGGGGGCCGCCGTGGGGAAAGACCGGCCGCCGTGGACGGCGGGGGAGGGGAAAGAGCGCCCGGTCAAGGGGGGCGGGAGGGGGGCGGTCCGCTCCCGCTCCAGGCGGTCCAGCCGCTGGACCAGCCTCTCCCGCAGGACCTCCGCCGGGACGGGGGCCTGAGCCGCCCCCGCGGGGGCGGAAAGGCCCGTCAGCAGGCGGACCTCCCGGCAGGTCTCCCGGTCCCGCCGCTCCAGGGCGGTCAGGCAGACCCGGAGGGTCTCCCGCAGGGCGGCGCCCTCCATGGCGGGGGGCGGCTCCCGGCCGGGCGCGGCGGCGTAGTACTCGTTGAGCTGGAGGGCCAGGCGCAGGGTGAGCTGGGTGAGGCGGGTCTCGCTCACGGTCTGGGCCGCCGCCCGCTCCTCGGCCTCCCGGAACACCAGCCAGGCGTCGGGGTAGCGCTGGCTGTCCGACACGGGGCCGTGGCGGGCCAGAACGGCCCTGGCGAAGCTGGCCGCTCCTCCGCCCAGCCGGGGCTGGAGCAGGGGACGGAGGACCCGTGGCGTCCACATGGGGGTCACACCTCCTGCTCCTTGAGTCCGGCGTGGGAGATCTCCAGCTTTTCGATGATGACCTCGCTGCCCAGGCCGTCCAGGTTCCCCAGCTCCCAGCGGGTGACCATGCCGTCCTCAAAGCCCCAGGAGCGCACGGGCTTCCACCCGTCGGACTGGCGGTAGTAGAGGAGGATGGTGACGGGGGTGGAGATGCGGGTGCCGGGGGCCAGGGCCCGCATGAGCTTGGTCAGGTTCTGGTCGGCGGCCACGCCCTTTTCCAGGGTGAGGGTGCCGCTGGCGCTGCCGGGCTTGGTGAGGACGTGGACATAGTCGTTGAGCCCGCCCTCCAGCAGGTCCTCGTGCTCCACCGAGCGCTGGACGTTGCTGACCCGGGCGAAATTGATCTGCGTGGAGCCGAAAAAGACCTTGAACTTCTGATTGCCCACCAGGGGCGGGACGGGGGCCGGCTTCTTCCCGCTCTGCCGCTTGGCCCTGGTCTGCTGGAGCGTCATGGGCGCCGCCTTGGCGTCCCCGGTCTGTCCTGGCATGTCCGTCCCTCCTCGCTAGATGCGTTCAAAGATGTTCTCCGGCTTGTCGTGGTCGTCGTTGAGCTGGCTGTTGATCCTGGAGACCTCCCGGCACCAGCGCAGGCGCTCCAGGTGGTTCAGGCCCAGGATCTCCTCCCGGCTCCAGTGCAGGTAGTAGCCCAGAAAGGCGGTCTCCTCATAGATTTTTTCCGCCGGATAGACCTCTATTGTCCGGCCTCCAGAAAATTTATGGGCACCTCCACCTCTTCCCCGCAGTGGGGACAGATCCCGCGGTAGACGGGGGCCTCCATGGAGTTGACCCGCTGGTAGAGGTCCTGGAGGTAGGCCAGGTCCATGGTGAAGAGCTTCTCCACGATCTTGGTGTCCACCGCCGGGAGGGAGCCCAGCCGCACGATGACCCGGGCCAGGAGGATGATGGTGAGGTAGGAGGGATTCTGCTGCACTCTGGGGTCCCGGAGGGGGAGGATCTCGTCGGCGGCGTTGGCCAGGCGCATGATGCCCTCCCGGTGGAGCATGCCCGTGTCGTCCACGTAGCCCCGGGGCAGGGTGAAGTGAAATTCGGTCTCAAAGGTCATAAAGGATGCCCCCACTCATATACGTGTGTATGCGCGGACAGGCTGGTCCGCCGCGGGGACCTGTGGGCCCCGCGGCGTTCCAGCCGCCGCCAGCGTCGCAGTATCGTCAGGAAACTCTGGTCATGCCCTCGTGGGCGATCTCCACGGTCTCAATGGCGACCTCGGAGGAGGTGGCGTTGAAATCGGGGGCGGTGTACTTCACCGGCCAGGCGTTGATGACCTGCCAGGAGGCCACCGGCTGCTCCGACTCGTCCAGGGAGGTGATGGTGATGGTCTTGCGGTCCACGGGGCCGTCCACGCCGGTGATGAGCCACTCGTACATCACCAGGGAGTCGGTGAGGCCCTTTTTCAGGGTGATATTGCCGTATTTCTTCAGGCCGGGGATCTTGTAGGGGGTCTGGACCATGTCGCCCTCCCGGTATTCCATCACGTCGATGGAGGCGTCGAAGCCCGTGACCTCGGAGAAGCCGCCGGCGTCCAGGCCGTCGATCTCCACCCGGTATCTGAATTTTCCATAGGGATAAGCCATAACTCAAAGCACTCCTTTCCTCGTGTGGTGTTACTCGCCGCCGGCCTCGCTGGTCTTCTGGGTGATGCGGAAGATCACGAACTCAGCGGGCTTGACGGGGGCGACGCCGATGACGCAGATCAGACGGCCGTTGTCGATGTCGTCCTGGCTCATGGTGCTGCGTCCGATGTCCACGAAGAAGGCCTCCGAGGTGGACGAGCCGGCCAGGCTGCCGTTGCGCCAGAGCCCGGTGAGGAACACGTCGATGGTGCGCTTGACCCGGACCCAGAGCTGCTCGTCGTTGGGCTCAAAGACGGCCCAGTTGGTGTTGGCCTTGATGGACTCCTCGATGAAGATGAAGAGCCGGCGGACGTTGACGTACTTCCAGCTGGCGTTGGAGGTGGCGGTGCGGGCGCCCCAGACCCGGATGCCCTGGCCGGGGAAGGCCCGGATGAGGTTGACCCCCTTGGGGTTGAGGATGTCCTGCTCGCCCTTGTTGAACTGGCAGTCCAGCCCCACGCAGGCCCGGACGATCTCGTTGGCGGGCGCCTTGTGCACGCCCCGGGTGTTGTCGCTGCGGGCGTAGATGCCCAGCATGGAGCCCGAGGGCGGGATGGCGATGTTCTTCTTGTCCAGGGGATCGAAGATCTCCAGCCAGGGGTGGTAGAGGGCGGCGTAGTTGGAGTCGAAGATCTCCCGGTGGTTGAGGATGTCCTGGACCTTCTTGGCGTCCCGGGGCATGTCCAGCACGGCGAAGCGGCTGCCCAGATTCTCGCAGTGGGCCACCAGCATCAGCTGCACGTTGGGGTCCACCACGCCGGGCACGGCCATGATGGAGACCATGTCGTTGTCCAGGAAGGACTGGATGCCGGTGCGCTTGCCGGCGCCGTTGTCCACGCCGATGAAGTCGGCGGCGGAGAGGCTGGCCACGCTGCCGTTGCCGCCGCCCGCCAGGCTGACGGCGGCCAGGGCCTGGTCCTCCGCGGCGCACAGGCTGGCGAAGGGGGGCGTGCTGCCCTCGGGCAGGGCGCCGCAGGCCACGCTCACCAGGTCGGACTTGGCGGTGCGCTTGGTGACGAAGTTGGAGGCCTCCACGTTGAAGGACAGGTTCTCGTAGAGCTCCACCTGGTCGTCGTACTTGACCTCCAGGGAGAATTCGCAGGTGCTGATGGTCTTGATGGGCAGGAGGTTCTTGTCCACCACGCCCTCGTCAAAGTCCTCCGCGAACTCCAGCACGTTGTCCTGGCTCTTGAGGACCTTGTTGTAGATGACCTCCTTCTTGTCGGTATAGGCCACCACGTCGCCGGCGTTGAAGCCCGCGCCGTTTTTCACCAGGTACTGCTTCCCGGTGGGGGTGTCCCGGATCTCCAGGATCTGGGTCTTGGCCTTGCTGGCGGGAGAGATGGTCACCCGGATGTTGTCTCCCCACAGGCCGGGGTTTTTGGCGGTAAAGATCAGCGCCGCGCCCTCCTGGGCGGGGGCGAAGCCCTCGGCGCACTTGGCGTCGCCGGGCGCCACTCTGGACACGAAGCAGCGGGAGCCGCCGTTGATGAAGAAGTGCTCCACCGCGTAGGCCAGGAAGCGGTACTCGCCGAACTCGCTCTCCGACAGATAGCCGCCATAGATGCGCTTGAAGTCGGAGAAGTTGGTGACAAGCTGGGGCACGCCCTCCACGGGACCCCGCTCCGCCAGGCCGATAAAGCCCGCCGTGCTGGTGCTCACGCCCTCCATCGGCTTGCCGCCGGACTCAAACTCCTCTACGTAGACGCCCGGGGACAGATACTCAGCCATACGTTTCCCGGTTCCGGTCCTCCGGTACCCGAACCGGTTTCCCCCTTTCTGTTCATACTGATGCTTGGGTTTCTCTGATAACAACAAAATAGCAGACGACTATGAACCATCCTCTGAACATTTTGCTGAACAGGGAAAATTTTTTAGAATTTTGTCTCTTCTTGTGAGGGCGGCGCCTCTCCCTCCTCCGGCAGGGCCTCCAGGGCGGCGGCCAGCAGGGCGTCGGCCAGGGTCCCGGCGTCCTCGGGGGCCTCTCCCTCCCCCTCCGGCGGCGGGGGCTCCTCCTCCAGGGGCAGCAGGAGCGGGGACAGCCAGTCCGCCCGCTCCAGCGCTCCCGCCCGGCGGCGGGAGGCCTCCTGCGCCTTTTGGAGGAGCAGCCGCAGCCGCCGCTCCTGGGCGGTTTTCTCCGTCAGGACCTGGCGGAGGGCCTGCTTGCGGGCGTTCACCTGCCGGAGAAGGGGGCGGTCCGGCCGCTCCCTTTTGGCAAGGAGGTCCTCCTCCAGCTTCTGGAGACGGCGCAGGGCCTTGCGTTCCCCGGCCCGGCTCAGGAAGGGAACCTGCTCCTCCAGGACCTGCTGGTCCCGTTCCCGGACCACCTCCTTGAGCCGGGCCATCATGGACCGGGGGCTCTTCCGGTGGGAGGCCCGGAAGGCCACGGCGCTCTTTTTGGGGTCGTGGGCGTTGACCCGGACATTTCCCCGGGTCAGGTCCATGGGCCGGGCGCTCCCCGCCAGGAGGGTCTGCTCCTCCCGGGTGGCCGCCGGGCCCTCCCGGCTCCGCCGCTTGGAGACCACCAGGGTGAGCTCCTTCTTCCGGCTCACCCCAATGGCCACGTCCCCGTAGGAGCCGCCCATCCTGGCCACCTCCCGGGGCCGGGCGGTCGCCTCCCGGCTGTGGGGCTCGTAGCCCGTCAGGTGGTCCCGGCCTTCCTTCCTGCTCTTGGGGGAGACCTCCCACATGCGCCCCTCGGAGGAGCGCCAGGCCGGCGGACGGTCCTCCCGCCGGGGCTCCCGCTCAAAACGGTCCATTGTCATCCTCCTCCGCCAGCATGTAGTACTGCCCGAAGTCCTCCCTGGAGAGGACCTTGCCGCTCTTGCGCAGCTCCCGCCCCAGGGCGGTGAGCAGGTGGCCCATCCCCACCGGCTTGCCGTCCCCGGCGGCCAGGAAGGCGGCGTTCACCGCCACGTTCTTGATGCCGCTGCCGCTGAGCTCGAACTGGGCGGCCAGAAAATCCCAGTCGATGTCTCCCTCCAGGGGGGTCTGGGCGGGAAAGACCGCCCGCCACAGCAGACGCCGGTAGTGGGCGTCGGGGAAGGGGAACTCGATGATGAACTTCAGCCGCCGCTTGAAGGCCTCGTCAAAATTCTGGAGGAAGTTGGTGGCCAGCACGCTGACCCCGGAGTACTCCTCCATCTTCTGGAGGAGGTAGGCGGCCTCCATGTTGTTGTATTTGTCGTGGGCGTCCTTCACCTCGGTGCGCTTGCTGAAGAGGACGTCGGCCTCGTCAAAGAAGAGGACCACCTGCCCCCGGGCGGCCTCCCGGAAGATGTCGCTGAGGTTCTTCTCGGTCTCCCCCACGTACTTGCTCACCACGGCGGACAGGTCCACCTTGTAGAGCTCCAGTCCCAGCTCGCCGGCGGCGATCTGGGCGGCCATGGTCTTGCCGGTGCCCGGCGGGCCGGAGAAGAGCAGGGACAGCCCCGCCCCGTAGGGCAGCTTCCGGCCGAAGCCCCAGGTCCCGTAGACCTGGCGGCGGTAGCGCATCTGGTCGCAGGCCCCCCGGAGCAGCCGCTTGGAGCGCTCAGGGAGGATGAGGTCGTCCCAGGTGAAGAGGGAGGCCACCTTCCGGGCCTTTCCCTCCAGGCCGTGGTGGAGCTGGGCCCGGCAGCCCTGGTCCAGGCAGTCCCCGTCGATGTCCGGCAGGCCCCGCCAGCGGGCCAGGGTCTCGGCGGACCCCAGCGCGTGCTTCATCTGCCCCGGCGTCAGGCGATAGGTCCCCGCCAGCCGGTCCGGCTCCTGGGGGGCGGTCAGGGGGTGGTCCGCCAGGAGGCCGGCCCACAGCGCCCGGCTCTCCTCCAGGCCGGGGAGGGGCAGGGGGACGGGCACCGCCCGGAAGTCCCCGGGGCTCCCGGCGGGGGGCCAGTCCTCCAGGCTGAGGAGGAGGGAGCAGCCCGCCGCCGCCGTGTCGTAGAGCAGCATGGTGAGGAACTCCGCCGCCTCCCGGTCGGTCCGGGCGGCCAGGGCCGCCTCCTCCAGCCCGGTGAGGCATACCGGGCACCGCTGGAGCAGGGCCTCCCGCACCAGCTCCCGGCGGAAGGCGGGGCCGTCCTCGCCGGAGAGGAAGCGGCCGTCGGCCAGGAGGAGGGGGGCTTCCCGCCGCTGCGCCAGGGCCAGGGCCAGGGTCCTGCGCCCCGCCCCCGGCTGGCCCCACAGCAGAAAGCCGGTCCGCTCCCTGGGGGAGCGGTCCAGATAGGCCGCCATCTGGTCGGCCAGGGCCGCCAGGCGGGGCGGGGCGGGTTCCTCCGGCCAGAGGAGGGAGAGCCCCGGCAGGCCGGGCTCCTCCCAGGCGGCGGCCAGGGCGAAGTCCGCCACCCGCCGGGCCGGTCTCAAAAGGGCGGAGAGCCCGGCGTGGCCGGACGCTCCGCCCTCTTCCAGGCAGTATCGCGCCAGGGGGCCTCCGGCGGCCAGGGCGGCGCGGGCGCCGGGGCCGGGCAGGTCGCCCCAGCCCAGCAGCCGCAGGGCGAGACCGGCGGTGAGCCCTCCCTCCGGCCCGGCGCAGCGCCGGGCAAAGCCCTGGTCGGCCTCGGCCAGCAGGACCAGGGCCAGCAGCTGGGTCTGGAGGGGGCTCAGGTCCAGGGCCGCCGCCAGATAGGGCAGGGGGAAGAAGGTCCCCGCCTCCACCCCGGCGGCGCTCCGGCCCTCCAGCCGCTCCCAGCACTTCCGGGCGGCCAGACGGCGGGGGGCGGGGTCGCCCTCCCCCTCGCAGGCCTCCCACAGCAGAGCTCCCCAGGCGGAGAGCTCCCGCCAGTAGCGGGCGTCAGAGTCGTAGGGCTCCCAGTGCTCTCTCATTTCAGCGACCTCCCATTGCCCAGGCGTCTGAGCAGACATTCCTTATAGATGCGTGTGACCTCCTCCCCGGGCTCGGCGTCCAGGTCCTCGGCCAGGGTGTCCTTGAGGCGGTTGTAGACCGCCATGGCGTTTTTCATCTCTCCCATGGCGGAGTAGCAGCGGATGAGCAGGGCAGCCAGGTCCTCGTCGTAGGGCTCCTGCCGGGCCGCCGCCCGCAGGCAGTCCGCCGCCCGGGAGAAGTCCCCCCGCTCCATGCAGGTCTCGGCGGCGGAGCGGCACAGCCGCAGGAAGGCCCCGGCGTACCAGGCCCGGCTGTCCTCGGCCCAGGGGGCTTCGATGTCCTCCAGATAGGGCCCGGCGTAGAGGGCGGACAGGTCCCCGTCCGGCGGGTCCCCCGACCGGACGGCCTCCTCCAGGGCGTTCCGGTCGGACTCCACCAGCGCCATGTACATCCGGTAGCCCTTTTTCTCCCGCTGGACGAGCTGGTCCAGGCCGTAGGGGGCCAGGCTCTTGCGGATGTTGTAGAGGCTGGTGTGGAGGAGGGAGGTGGCGTTGGAGGGGGCGGACTGGGGCCAGAGGACGTCGATGAGCCGCTCCCGGTCCACCAGGGCGCCGCTGTGGTGGAAGAGATAGGCGAAGAGCTCCTGGGCCTTCCGGGTCCGCCAGCGCAGCTCCTGCCCGTCGGGCAGCAGCACCCGCAGCCGTCCGAAGGCCCGGACGGCCACCTTGGCGGGCGCGCCGTCCTCCTGCGGGTCCGGCTCCTCCTCCGGGGCGGCGCACAGGGAGAGGCCGCTTCCCCGGCGGGAGAGCAGGGCCTCCAGCGCGGCCTGCTCCTGGGGGGTAAGTCCGGGGCAGAGGAGCCGGTTTTCCGTCAGATACCGGGCGCACCGCTCCGCCAGGGCGGCGGCCTCCTCGGGGGCGCTCTCCCGGAGGAGCAGGCTCTCCTCCAGGGTGAGGAAGGCCAGGAAGGCGTTGGACCGCCCTCCTTCCCCCTCCTGCCAGAGCCGGCGGTCGGACCGGGCGGCGCGGCACAGCTCCAGGGCCCGGGCGGTCTCCCCCTCCCGGGCCAGGCGGCGCACCGTCAGCCACCGGGCGCCGTCCTGGACCAGAAGGAAGACGCCGGTGGTCAGCCCGAAGAGGGCGTCCTCCTCCCGGCGGCTCAGGGGCTCTGCCCGAAGGGTCCGCTGGAGGAGGTAGACCAGGTCGCCGAATTCCCGGCATTCCAGGCTTCCCCGGGCGGCGGCGCTCTCCCAGAGGCCCCTGCCCGGCTCCTGGGCGGGGGCGGCGCCGCCGGCGAGGCCGTGCAGGACGCCCACCATGGCGTGGAGGAGGGACAGGTGCTCCAGCTCCCGCCGGGAGAGACCCGCCGGCGGCGTCTCCATGAGCTGGTCGAACTGGGCCAGGGCCTGCTCCGTCCGGCCGCTCACCGCCAGATAGAGGGCGTGGTAGGGGGCGGCCGGCGCGCCCCCTCCGCTCCCCCGCAGGACCATGTACATCCGGAGGGCCTTCCGGTACTCCCCCATGACGAAGAAGGAGATGGCCGCCATCTCCCGCCCCCGCAGCAGGCCCTCCTGGTCGCCCCGGCGGGCGCTGTCCTCGATGCCGGCGAGGACCAGGGCCATGGCCCGGTCAAATTGCCGCAGGTCCATCAGGTTCTGGAAGCACAGCTCCCCCGCCTGGCGGCGCAGAGGGGCCAGGGAGGACCGCTCCGGGCGGAGCTGCGGAAAGAGCTCCTGCAGCAGGGCCAGGCTCTCGTCAATGGAGAGCCGCTCCCGGGCGATCTGGGCCTGGAGGAGCTTGGCCTCCAGCAGGCACCGCTCCCCGGTCTGCCCGGAGAGCCGCTGGACCACCTCCTCGGCCAGCGCCAGGGCCTCCTGCCACGCGCCGGTGCGCTGGAGGAACTGTCCCCGGAGGAGGAGGATCTCCGACGTGGGCGGGGTCTCCAGGGCGGTCAGCCCTTCCAGCCAGCGCCGCAGGGTGTTCAGCCGCCCCTGGGCCAGGGCCTCCCGGCCCGCCGTCTCCACGGCGTTCTGGAGCCGCTGGCCGTCGCCGCAGGCCAGGGCGTACTCCGCCGCCAGGGCCTTGTTCGGGGTGCGCAGATAGAAGTCGGAGGCCTTCTCCAGCTGCAGCCTGCGCTGCCGGGGCTGGAGCTGGGCCTGGAGGAAGCTGCGGAAGAGGCTGTGGCAGCGGTAGAGCTGGTCGGAGATGCGCAGGATGAAGAGGTTCTCCCGCTCCAGGTAAGAGAGCTGCCCGGCGGCGTTGTCGATGCCGGCCAGGGCGTTGCACACGTCGGGCCGCAGGTCGTCCAGCACCGACGTGCTGGTGAGGAAGTGCTGGAGCTCGAAGGGCAGCTTCCGGAAGAGCTCGTGCATGAAGTAGTCCTGGAGGTAGCTCTGCTGGCAGGCCTGTGCCAGCTCCCGCTCGGTCATCCGGCTCTGCCGCTGGCGGAAGTAGAGGATGGCGAAGCTGACCCCGGCGGGCCAGCCCTCCATGTAGGTCTGCATGGCCTGGGCCACCCGGTCCAGGTCCTCGGGGGCGGTATACTCCCGGATGAGGAGCTTGACCTCCTCCGGATGGAAGGCGAGACTGTCGGCCCCCAGCACCATGGCGCTGCGCTCCAGCAGGTAACGGGCGCAAAAAGCCGGGGGGGCGCTCTTCGTGCAGAGGAAGAGGCGCAGTCCCCCAGGCTGGTGGTCCAATATTATGTTGAGGAAGCGGAAGATCCACTCGTTTTCAATGACCTGAAAATCGTCCAGCACCACGCAGAACTCCTGCTCCCCCAGCTCCCGGAACATGGCGGTAAATTCCAGGGCCAGCTCCTGGACCAGAGTCTCGTCCTGGTCCAGGGTCAGATAGGGGGAGAAGTCCGGCTGGAAGGCGGGCAGCACCTTGGCCACGGACTTGCTGAGGTAGCGGGCAAAGACCATGATGTCGTTGTCCGTGCCGCTCAGGTGGTACCAGGCGCATTTTTCCGGGTAGCGCTTGGCGTAGTGGGTGAGGAGGACGGTCTTGCCGTAGCCCATCCCGGCGCTGACGATGATGAGCCGCTCCTCGGCGTCGTTGAGCCGCTGGATGAGCTGCTCGCGGACCAGGAAATTCCGGGAGGCGGTGGGGGTCTGGATCTTCGATTCCAGGAAGCTGTCTTTCTTTTCCAAAACCATCCCCTCCTCCCAGGCGCGACGGCAAATCGTGACGATACAGCAAATATAGCACAAATGCCGGTCTTTGAAATCACCCGCTCTTCGACAAAAAAAGGCTATGCCTGCGGTATTCCGCAGGCATAGCCTGAGCCTGTCGACAAAGTCCCTGGGGACGTTTCGACAGCCTGTATCCCGTTCCTCTCCCGCCCTCTCCGGGACGGAAACGTCCTCCGCTGCCCGCCGCCGGGGGGCGCTCAGCGCAGCATGTATTTTTTGAGATCCTTGCGCTGCTTGAGGTGCAGCTTTTTCAGGGCGGTGGAGATGTACTGCTTGACGGTGTTGGGGGAGATGCCCATGTGATCGGAGATCTCCTGGTTGGTCCAGCCCCGGGTGGCCAGCATGGCGGCGGCAAACTCGGTGGTGGTGAGATTGTCGGCCACCTCCTCCCCGGTCTGGGGGTTGTGGACCCGCCGCCACCCGGCGGAAAAGCGGTAGGTGATGGCGATGATGCGGCGGAAATCCTCGGGGTAGTCCTTTTTCAGCACCGCCTCCAGCATCCCGCCCAGCAGGCCGTGGTGCTCCCCCAGCCCCTCGATCAGGTCGTCGGGCCGGGCCAGCTCCCAGGCCGCCAGCAGGTGCCGCTGGGCCTCCTCCGGCTGCTTGAGGGCCATGCAGTCCATCACCGCCGCCAGGTGCATGTAGATGGCGGGGATGGGATAGCGGTGGCCGTGCATGCCGAAGCCCACCTCCACGATGCCCAGGCTCTTGCCGTATTCCCCCTGGAGGTAGATCTGGTGGGCCTGGACGTACAGGGCGAACATCTGAAGCCCCGGCGGCAGGAGCTGGAGGTGGGCGAGGAGGCCGCCCTCCTCCTCCGGCGGGGGCAGATGGAGAAGGACGGCGGCGGTGGTGATGATAAAGACGGCGGAGGCCCGCAGCTGGGGCGGCAGCTCGTCTCCCCCGTCGGCCAGGGTGCTGCGGACCTGGGCCAGGGTGTGCTGGGCCCGCTGGATCTGGCCGATGGAGAGGTTGGCGTAGGTGTAGATGAGGCAGGCCGACAGCCGCAGGGACAGGTCGGAGTGGGAGAGGTAGACCTCCGCCTCCCGGGCGGCCTGCTCGGGCACTCCGCTGAAATAGTGGTATTCGGCCAGGGCGATGTCCCGCAGCCTGGGGTCCTGGAGCCCCTCCACATACTCCATGCAGTGCCCCGGCAGGAAGGGGGCGTTCATCAGGGGCATCGGGGTCAGACAGGGGGTGGAAGGGGCGTCGGGAGAGGGCGCCGGGCCGGGTCCCGGCTTGGCCGCCGGCACGGGCCGCCGGGGGTCCGAGGGCTTCCGGGTGCCGGCGGGAATGGCCCAGGCGCCGCCGAATTTTTGGGCGCCCTCAATGCGCCCGTCGGCGCAGTACTGCTGGATGAGCCGCTCAGAGACCTTCCACTTTTCGGCGGCCTCTCGGGTGGTGATGTATTCCATAGGGATCCTCCGTGGTCGTTGCGCAGCTGGTGTGACAGACATTATTATATGCGGTTTGCCGCATAGTTTCAAGAGCGGCGGGGAGAGAAAAAAGTCCGCCCCGCCGTGCCGGCGCGGGCACAGCGGGGCGCTGATGGGGCCAAAGATCACGATACGTCAGTTCTTCAGGCTCTGCATGGGGGCGGGGATACGGCCGCCGCGCTGGATGAAGGCGGCGGAGCCAAAGGGGTGGACGGGCATGACGGGGGCGGAGCCCAGCAGCCCGCCGAACTCCACCGTATCCCCCACGGCCTTGCCGGGGGCGGGGATGATGCGCACGGCGGTGGTCTTGGAGTTGACCATGCCGATGGCGGCCTCGTCGGCGATGATGGCGGCCAGGGTCTCGGCGGTGGTGTCGCCGGGGACGGCGATCATGTCCAGGCCCACCGAGCACACGCAGGTCATGGCCTCCAGCTTGTCCAGAGATAGGGCGCCGGACTGGGCGGCGGCGATCATGCCCTCGTCCTCGCTCACCGGGATGAAGGCGCCGGACAGGCCGCCCACGCTG